>JBGTDF010000449.1:0-7383 GCA_041748455.1 Planktosalinus sp. | reverse complement strand
GGTTCCTGTTATTGGTTTTATTTCGCATTTTGACACCTCCCAAGATTTTACCGGTGCCAATGTGAAACCAAAAATTATAGAAAACTATGATGGAAAAGACATCCTTCTCAACGCCAAAGAAAATATCATCCTTTCCCCTGATTATTTTGATGACCTGTTGCTCTATAAAGGACAAACCCTTATTACTACTGACGGGAACACCCTTTTAGGTGCAGACGACAAAGCCGGGATCGCCGAAATAGTTTCTGCGATGGAATATTTGATACAACATCCGGAAATTCCGCACGGAAAAATACGCGTGGGCTTTACCCCTGATGAAGAAATAGGTCGCGGTGCACATAAATTTGATGTGGAAAAATTTGGTGCTGCGTGGGCATATACCATGGATGGAAGCCAAATAGGCGAACTGGAATACGAAAATTTCAATGCAGCAAAAGCGGTGGTCACCATACAGGGTAAGATAGTACATCCCGGATATGCCAAAGGAAAAATGATCAACAGCCAGTATATCGCCACAGACTTTATAAACTCCCTGCCACGATTTGAAACCCCGGAACTCACTGAGGACCGGCAAGGGTTTTTCCATTTAACAGGCATTACCGGTGAGGTGGATAAAACGGTTTTGGAGTATATTATTCGTGACCATAACAAAGACCATTTCGAAGCAAGAAAGGAAATGCTGCTTAAGTTGGTTGCAGAATTGAACGGGCAATTAGATAAGGAGCTCATACACATTGAAATCAAAGATCAATATGCCAATATGCGAGAAAAGATCGAGCCTGTTATGCACATTGTGGAAATCGCAAAAGAAGCCATTATAATGGCTGGAATTGAACCCATCATTAAACCCATTCGCGGTGGTACAGACGGCTCGCAATTAAGTTTTATGGGACTTCCCTGCCCCAATATTTTTGCGGGTGGGCACAATTTCCATGGGCGTTATGAATATGTACCTGTGGAAAGTATGTTGAAAGCCATTGAGGTAATTGTAAATATAGCACAGTTGGCGGCACGTGAAAAATAAATTTAAGGTTGTAGTGGTAGGTCTTACGTTTATGAATAGCCTTAATTTAGGTGGTATTAATCCTTAACAATATTCCATAAAAAAAGCCTTCTGAATTGTTCAGAAGGCTTTTAAATTTTAATAAATTGTATGCTTATTTTGTTGCGGATGTATTCACTTTAGCACTCATCTCCAGGGAAAGTGCTGATTTCTCATACTTAATCTTTCCTGACAATGTTTCTAAAATTACTGTGCCATCCTCATTGATTTCCAGTATCTTGGCATGAAGACCGCTTTTAGTAATAACCTTGTCCCCTTTTTGAAGAGCAGAAGCAAAAGCTTTCTCTTTTTTAGAACGTTGCATTTGCGGGCGTATCATAAAGAAGTAAACCACTACAAACATTAATAAAAAAGGAGCAAAGGATTGTAAAGATTCCATGTATTTTATTTTTCTTGAAAATTATTTAGTAGCCGTTACACCGGTAGCACCGGCTTTAGGGTTTACAAAAGCTTTGATGGTAACTCTTTCGCTACCGCTTTGTGTATTAGCAGTAACATTAACCGTTATGGTTCTTTGGTTTTGACCACTACCATTAAATTTAACCAACATTTCCCCTTTAGCTCCGGGAGCAATAGGATCTTTGGTAAAAGTAGGTACTGTACAACCACAACTTCCTTTTGCATCAGAAATTACTAAAGGTGCATCTCCTGTATTGGTAAATGTAAATAAGTGCTCTACATTTGTACCTTGCTCCAGTGTACCAAAATCGTGCTCTGATTTATCAAAAGTCATTACCGGATATTTACCGGCCTGTGCATTAGCATCCATAGTGCTAGCTGCATTTTCTGTATTCACTGCGTTTTCTTCATTTACTTTATCTGCTGCATTTTCTTTGCAAGAAGTGAAAGTAAATACAACTGCTAGAGCTGCAATAAAAATTGAATTTTTCATAATAATTAATTTGTTTTTTTAGACGGGCACTAAATTAATAAAAAAAAATGTTTTACTGCAGTCCTCGTCCAATTTTATTAAGTTTATTATTCTCCATAAATTCCTTTACCAGTTTATCCAGAATTCCATTGATAAACAAGCTGCTTTTTGGTGTGGAATATTCTTTGGCAATCTCAAGATACTCATTAATAGTGACCTTAACAGGAATCGACGGGAAATGCAAAAATTCAGCAATACCCATTTTTATCATGATCAAATCCAGTTCTGCGATGCGCTCTTTGTCCCAGTTAGGTGTTTTGCCTTCGATTTCTGCAAGTAAATTTTCATCTTGGGCGACAGTTTTGTTGAATAAAGTGACAGCAAAATCTAGATCGTCAGAATTTTTGAAAAGATTTGGCACCAGTTTTTCTTCTTTTGTGGTGGGTTTTAACTGGTTCAACATTTTGACAATGGCTGTATTAACTATGGGAAAATCATCTATCCAGGTAAGGCGGTAGTCTTCCAGATAATCGTAGAGTTTTTCATTGGGGGCAATTATTTCGCTGTAAAGCGCAATTATAAAAGCCCTGTCTTGCTGAAAAGACGGGTTTTCAATTTCCTGATAGTCCTTGTATAGCTGGCTGGACCTTATTTCTTTAAAAAGTATCTGGGGATATTCATTATCTGCTTCCCAGTTTATGAGTTTTTTCTTTTTTAAAGCGGCATTCAACACATAGTTATCGGCTAAAAGTGCCAGGACTTTATTGTCAATAAAATTTCGTTTGGGTGTTTTTTCCAATTCGGTGGCAAGATGCTTCAGTTTTGACTTTTCCATATAGGTAAATGCCTGCGAGTGGATGGCTGTCATAATATGCAACAGTAACAAATACAAATCGTGCATTTGGTCCATGCTGTAAATCAAAAACTTTTCCTGTTTCTCTAAATGGGCATTATCCTGATTCTGATAAGCATACAGGGATTGCAAAACTTTAACGCGAATATGTCTTCTTGTGAGCATACTTTTAAAAGAACTTTTTATGGAGTGATTTAAACATTTTTCAGCCAATTAAAAAGGTTTAAATAACTTCTATTTAAAAAACAACGCACAAAGGTATTTTGTGCGTTGCAAATATAACTATTAATTTGTTTATTATTTCTTCTCTTTTTTCCTGGTTTCAATACGGGCTTGTGCAATTTGCAGAGCAGCCTGATGTGTAGTGATTTTATTGGTTTCAGCCGTGTTCAGGATTTCCAGGGTGGTATTGTATATATTTTCGGTTTTGCGGATTATTTCTGCCCTGCCATAGCCTTCCAGCTCTGCATATACATTAATAATACCCCCTGCATTTATCAAAAAGTCAGGAGCGTAAACGATTCCTCTTTCCTGCAAAAGTTTTCCGTGGATTTGTTCATTGGCGAGTTGGTTATTGGCCGCACCGGCAATGATTTTTGCCTTTAAAACCGGAATGGTATTGTCATTTACAGTTGCCCCCAATGCACAAGGTGCATAGATGTCCATTTCTTCTGCATACAGGTTTCTGCCACCATAAATTACAGCACCATATTTATCACGCACTTCTTCCAGACGTTGCTGGTTGATGTCTGCAATCATTACTTTTGCACCTTCATTGGTCAAATGTTCTACCAAAGCTTCTCCCACATTTCCAATTCCTTCCACAAAAACGACTTTACCTTCTAAATGATCAGATCCGTATGTGTATTTTGCAGCAGCTTTCATTCCCATAAACACCCCATAAGCGGTGATGGGTGATGGATTTCCAGCTCCTCCCAAAGATTCGGATATACCTGTAACATAAGGAGTAACTGTTCGCACCAAATCCATATCGCCGGTGGTCATTCCAATATCTTCTGCAGTGATGTACTTTCCGCTTAAGGAATGTACAAATTCACCGAACTTTTTCATCAGCGCCGGGGTTTTTTGGGTTCTGGCATCCCCTAGGATAACTGCTTTTCCACCACCTAAATTTAAGCCGGTAATGGCAGACTTAAACGTCATTCCCCTTGATAGGCGCAAAACATCATTTAATGCATCCCATTCACTGTTGTATTTCCACATTCTGGTTCCTCCCAGTGCAGGCCCCAAAACGGTATTGTGTATTCCTATTATTGCTTTTAAGCCGGTTTCTTTATCATTGCAAAAAACAATTTGTTCATGATTATCAAAAGAAAGTTGGCCGAAAACAGGGTCTAATTTGTGAAGTTCATTTGCATTTACTACTTCTGCGATCATCGTTTTAATTTGTAGGGTTAAGTAAAAAATACCATTGAAAAGGCGTGGCAAAAGTAGCGGATTATTTTAGTAGATTCAATAAAAATCTGTTAAAATGAAATCTTTTGGTTTTTTGAGAAATAATACCTTTAGCCGTGGGTTTCTATTTTATAACTGCTTAAATTTGCATGGGTTTCGAGAAAAGCATTTCACTAAAACCCAAATTAAACAGCAGGATTTATCCATAAGGGATTACTGCTTTTGCAGGAATTTGTATGAAAGAATTAAAACATCTCCATAAATATTTTGTAAAATACAGGGGTCGTCTTCTACTGGGTCTTATCATCACCATAATCGCACGTTTGCTTGCCCTTGTAACCCCTAAACTCATTGGCGAATCTGTAAACAGCATTAAAAGGTTTACTGACGGGGAAGTACCTGATATTGCCGTTGTAAGGGAAGAGTTACTAATGTATATACTTATCATTATAGGTGCCACCCTGATTGCTGCCCTTTTTACCTTTATGAAACGGCAAACATTTATTGTCGCTTCCCGACGCATCGAATTTGACCTAAAAAACGAAATCTACAAACACTATCAGGCACTCTCCCTTAACTTTTACAAAAAAAACAGGACCGGTGATTTAATGAACCGCATTAGTGAAGATGTTGGTAAAGTGCGCATGTATGCAGGGCCGGCACTGATGTACAGTGTGGAAACCATTACCCTGTTTATTGTGGTTGTCTGGTATATGTACAGCCAGGCACCCCTGTTGACCTTGTATGCCATTGCACCATTGCCCATACTATCTGTTGCGATTTATCGTCTTAGTGTTGCCATTAACAAGCGTAGTACCATTGTGCAGCAATACCTTTCCAGGCTTACCACTTTTACCCAGGAATCCTTCAGCGGAATATTTGTGGTCAAGGCGTATGCAATAGAACCGCAAACCAATGCCGGTTTTGTTACCCTTGCCAATGATAGTAAAGACAAGAACCTCGATCTTGTTAAAGTACAGGCCCTCTTTTTTCCTTTGATGGTCTTGCTTATCGGAATAAGTAATTTAATGGTGGTGTATATTGGTGGAAACCAATACATCAACGGACAAATAGCAGAACTGGGAACCATAGTTGAATTCCTTATTTTTGTCAATATGCTTACCTGGCCGGTTGCCGTTGTGGGATGGGTCACCTCTATGGTACAGCAGGCAGAAGCATCCCAAAAAAGGATCAACGAATTCCTTAAAGAACAACCGGAAATAACCAATACAGTTTCTGCCCAAACACCCATAACAGGTAAAATAGAATTTGAAAAAGTAACCTTCACCTATCCCGATACCAACATCACTGCTTTAGAGGATTTGTCCTTTATTGTAAGCCCCGGGGAAACCCTTGCCATTATAGGTAATACCGGTTCGGGAAAATCAACCATACTCGAGCTTATAGGCAGGCTGTATGATGTAACTGCGGGAAGAGTACTGGTGGATGGTTTGCCCATAAAAGAGCTTAATCTCAACAACCTGAGGGAAGAGATAGGCTATGTCCCGCAGGATTCTTTCCTTTTTAGTGATAGTATTGCAAACAATATAAAATTCGGTAAAGAAGACGCCACAGAAGAAGAAATCGTGGCAATGGCCAAATATGCTTCCGTGCATAAAAATATAACCGGCTTCACCAAAAAGTATGAAACCGTTCTTGGGGAACGCGGTATTACCCTGAGTGGCGGTCAAAAACAAAGGGTATCCATTGCACGTGCATTGATTAAAAATCCCACCATATATCTTTTTGATGATTGTCTTTCTGCCGTGGATACAGAAACGGAAGAAGAAATATTGAGTAATTTGCGCAAACTTTCCAAAGGAAAAACCACTATTTTGGTAAGTCACCGGGTTTCTGCAGCTATGAATGCCGATAAAATCATAGTGCTGGAGGATGGCAAAATTGTACAACAAGGCACTCATAGTCAGCTTATAGAAAAGGATGGTTATTATAAAGAATTGTATGCCAAACAACTTTTAGAAAAAGAAAACTAATTTTAGTTGGTCAATAGGTATTTTTTTTAGATTTTTGGGTTAACTAAAGTTAAAAACAGATATATATTATGAGCGATAACGAAATGATGGAGCAAGAAGAGATCTACTCAAAAGTTTTACGTGCCGGCAGAAGAACTTATTTTTTTGATGTGAGAGCAACTAAAGCAGGTGATTATTACTTAACAATCACTGAGAGTAAGAAGTTTACTAACGATGATGGCTCCTTCCATTACAAAAAACACAAAATTTATTTGTACAAAGAAGATTTTGCCAGTTTCAGGGAAAATGTAAATGAGATGATTGATTTCATCATTGGTGAAAAAGGAGAAGAAGTGATAAGCGAAAGACATCAAAAAGACTTTAAGAAAGAATCTTTTACAGATGAGGACGCAGAGGACACCTTTGAAGAAAAGAAAGAAAACCCAATAAGAAGCGATTCTTTTACCAATATCAATTTTGAAGATATCTAACTGACAGTATAGCATTTTTTATAAAAACCGTTCCTTGATCAGGGCGGTTTTTTTTATATAAGTTTGCTTAATTCGTGTCCATGTATCAAATTTAGGCAACCATTTTTCTCCCGCAGATTGCGCAGATCAACGCAGATAATTTTAATACTTTAGTTACACATTCTGCGAAAACCTGCCCGTCCGGCAGGCGGGTCAGCGAGATCAGCGGGCAAGCTTTTTCTTCAGTATTTAGTGCATATAAACACAGGTGTCTTTTAATATTAATGTTATACTCATAAAAACTAACTTTAAAAAGAGTTCTTAAACACCTTAAATTTCCATTTTAAATTTTGGCACATACACTTCATTTCCTAAAATGGTTTTTTATCTTTACAAAACCAATCCGTTTTCTATGAAATTTTCTACCGTATTCCTGTTTCTTTTTTTTACTTTCTTCTATACCATTGCACAAAACAAAGCCTTAGACCTTTCTTACTACCTTCCGGAGGATGTAACCTATAGCAACAGCATCCCTACCCCTAAAAGTGTAATAGGTCATGAAGTGGGCGAATGGCACGTTACCCATGATAAACTCGTGCATTATATGGAAACCCTTGCCAACAGCAGCGACAGGATTACGCTGGAAGATCGTGGCTTAACCCCGGAAGGAAGACGGCTTATACTTCTTATAATAACATCTCCAGAAAATCATAAAAATCTCGAAAGCATCCGGTTGA
>JBGTDF010000448.1:0-2165 GCA_041748455.1 Planktosalinus sp. | reverse complement strand
CCGGTCAAACTTTTAATATAGCCTCGCCAAAACAACTGGGCGAAATTCTCTTTGATAAATTAAAACTCATTGAGAAACCTAAAAAAACCAAAACAGGTCAATATTCCACAGCTGAAGATGTACTGTCTTATCTTGCCAAAGACCATAAAATTATAAGGGATGTTTTGGAATACCGCGGACTTGCAAAACTGAAAAGCACCTATATCGATGCGCTCCCGCTTCAGGTGGAGCCTACTACAGGAAGGGTGCATACGGACTATATGCAAACGGTTGCCGCTACCGGAAGGCTAAGCAGTAACAACCCTAATTTACAAAACATTCCCATTAGAACAGAGCGCGGGCGCGAGGTGAGAAAAGCTTTTATCCCGCGAAATGAGGAGTACACTTTACTGGCCGCCGATTATTCCCAAATAGAATTGCGCATTATTGCAGCATTAAGCAAAGAGCCCAATATGATGGAGGCTTTTAAAAAGGGGGAGGACATTCACGCTTCCACCGCTTCCAAAGTTTTTAATGTGCCATTGGAAGAAGTTACCCGTGAGCAAAGAAGCAATGCCAAAACCGTTAACTTCGGAATAATTTATGGTGTTTCTGCATTCGGGTTAAGCAATCAAACTGATTTAAACAGAACAGAAGCCAAAGAACTCATAGATACCTATTACGAAACCTATCCCAAATTAAAAAGCTATATCTCTGAACAAATTAATTTTGCCCAGGATCACGGGTATGTGCAAACTGTTTTGGGAAGAAGGCGTTACTTAAGGGATATAAACTCCCAAAACCAGGTAGTGCGTGGTGCCGCAGAAAGAAATGCCGTGAATGCCCCGATTCAGGGAAGCGCTGCAGATATCATTAAAATAGCAATGATCAATATCTATAATAAACTGGTAGAAGGCAATTATAAAACCAAAATGCTATTACAGGTTCATGATGAACTCGTTTTTGATGTGTACAAACCCGAATTGGAAACCATGAAAACCCTGATCAAAACCGAAATGGAAAATGCTTTTAGCCTGGAAGTACCGCTAGATGTGGATTTGGGGGAAGGCAATAATTGGTTGGAGGCGCATTGATAAAATAATTGTATTTTAGTAGGATGACAAACAAATACACCATAAACGATCTCTCTGTATACCTTTTTTGGGATATGGACAAAGTTGCAATGGATTTTGAAAAGTCTAAAAAATCTATTATTTATAAAGTTTTAGAATATGGGACAACACAAGATTGGAAAATTATCAAGGAGGTATATGGGCTCGAAGAAATAAAGCAAGCTGCAATTTCTTTTCGTAATTTAGATCCAGTTACACTTGCTTTTTTATCCAATTATTTTCAGCTCAATAAAACCGATTTTAGATGCTACACAAACAAGCTGTCAGCCCAAAACTTTTGGAACTCATAAATAACTTAATGCAGATTGAATCCTTCAAGAACTTTAATCTTGTTGGAGGAACTTCTTTAGCGTTACAAATTGGTCATCGAATTTCAATAGACATTGATCTTTTTGGTATTTCTGAGATAGATGATATTGAATTTAATGAAGAATTATCAAGGTTAGGATCTATTCAATTGCTTAAAAAGTCAAAAAACATACTCATTTATAGCGTTGATGGAATAAAAGTTGATTTCGTAAATTATAAATACCCATTATTGGAAAGCCTTAAAACAGCTAATTCAATAAGGATGACTTCTCTGAAAGATATTGGAGCTATGAAGTTAAATGCAATTTCAGGAAGAGGAAGTAGAAAAGATTTTATTGACCTTTATTTTTTACTTAATTATTTTTCTTTGCGAGAACTTTTAAACTTTTATAATAAAAAGTATGTCGATGGAGCCGAATTCTTAGTGATAAAAAGCTTGCAATATTTTGAGGACGCAGAAAACGAAGATTTTCCTGAAATGATAATACCTATTGTTTGGGAAGATTTAAAAATAAAAATTCTTACTGAAGCTAATAAGTTAATTTAAGTTTCAAACTGGAATTGACGTTAGATGTGGATTTGGGGCAAGGCAATAACCAGCTGGAGGCGCATTAAAAAAAGCATTTAATTAAAATGCCTTTTTGAAAATTTAGTTATAATTTTTAGAAATTATTCCCTTACATAAACCACTCCCAGATTACCATATTCCCCAACAGCGATACTTGCTCGTAAAGTATTCTGTTG
>JBGTDF010000447.1:0-4847 GCA_041748455.1 Planktosalinus sp. | reverse complement strand
TGGATTATAGCATCTTCTAAAATGCTCCCTGTATTTTGTTCGCCTTCCTTGTTCCTGCCAATTAATTTTTTACTTCCTTCTTTGGTTTCATTTAATCCTATTATATGCAATAACTCACTGTAAAACCTTTTATCCAGGCTGTTGCTGTCATTGACAAAAGGGAGTTTTAAAAGATGTTCCGGTGAAAGTAACTTGAATAGGGCAATGAGTTTTTTATCGTCTGCATTGTCATCGTTCCTAAGCGGTTTTTGATAGTCCCGGATATTGAAATAGGTAAATTCAATTTCGGTTGTGATGCCGGCAATAAATGGTTCGGCTATTTGTTTGTAGAAAAAGTCTGTTTTGTTGTCTGCCAGTCGCCCACCTTCAAAATCGTTGAATTGCTTTATAAGATTTTTGTTTTGGGCAAAAAGCCTATCAAAAGTGGTGGCATCAAAAATGAACCATTCGTTGATATTGGTAATAACCAGATGTTTTACTTCAAGGTTTTTGTGTGTGATGCGCTCCCGTAAATAGTACAATACCAACTCCTGAAAAGCTTTTGTATTTAGCTTTTCAGTGGTTATCATTTCACTTTTATTGGTTGGCTTTTTTGCTTCGATAATTACGCCAACGGTACTTTTTGCATTTTGGCCGTTGTGAATGACAAGGTCGTTGCGTCCTTTTGTATTTATGTAATGGGTAGGGTCATAATAGGTTTTTTTAAGAAAGTCAATAACCAGGTTTTTATGAAACTCCTCAGATTCCATATCATTTGTCCTATCGAGTAATTGGATGAGATTGGTTTTGAAATTCTCAATTTCATTTCTAATTGGCTTTACTTTTAAAAAGGCTTTATTTAGTGCCTTTCTGGGTTGCAGTCTAATTAATACCATTATTCCTTATAGGTTGTTATTTATATTTTCTTGGCAAAAGTTGGGGGGATTTTGATTATTACCAAATTTATTACTATTTGTTAAATAAATGGGGTTTATTTGGTTTATCTTTTAAGGTGGAGGGGGTTTGGAGATAGGAAAACAACAAATTGACAGAGTTAAAAATGAAATTTTTGAGTTTATGGAAAGGGGGTAAATTCAAGAAATTTTTGTGTAATGATTTTGGTTTAAGGTAGATATATCCGCTTTGAGGGGTGGGAGGTTTGAATCTAAAAGGCCCAGATTTGAGAGGCAATTTACTGTCTATCAATATATTTAGTAAATGTCTGTGTCAAATTTGGGACAAATTCTTATTTTGTTGAGTCAAACAAGTTTTTTTTAAAATGGAGAGCATGGATGTAACGTCATTTTTCACGAAAGAAAAAATCCCTAAGACGGAAGCAATAATACCTATGATTGTCCAAAAATCCATGATTCAAATTTAGTGAAAAAAATTTGGTTTATAGTTCTTGAGGTTGTGTCAGGAGTCACAATGTTAGCAATGGAGTTTTTAAATAGAGGATTTTTTGTTGTGGTTGCTGAGTGTGATATAAGATCTTGGTTTTGGCTTTAGCAGGTGCGCTCAAAGTCAGGAGACATTGCGCAGCGGGGGAATTATTAATTCTTCTAAAGAGAAATTCCAATTATTAAAATGCTTCAATAGGAATAACTCTTGGATCAATTGTTGTAACATCATCCATAGCAAGTTGAATCTTATTTACAGCATCAAGAACCTTGATGTAATCATCAATATTAAATTCTCCTCCTAACCCACTTAATATTTTTCGTGTTGTTGAATTTTTAAAACCTATCGTTTCAATTTTATATGTTACTTCTGCAATGCCAATTTCTGAAGCAGCAGCTAATTTTGAGGGTATATTAAATTTAAATCTATTGTCTTGGTACTTAAACTTCAAAGTTAATCTGACACCAGCAGCTACTCTCAAATATTTCCCATTTGAACAATTTATATCCTTGTATTCAACATAATCTACGATTGCAATTCTTTCATCTCTATTTAAATTACCACTTAATAGACCAAGAAGACTTGCTGATGACCTAGTATTATGATCAATTGTGTATACAAATTTTGTTGACCCCGAATTTAATTCCGAAAGCAAAAGCGGTTTTCTTAATAAACAGTCAACATATGATGTATCGGTAGAAATATTTAATAAATCTACAGTTTCAAAATTGTCTTTTTCTAGTAATTTTTGGAAAATTTGTAAATTCTCTGGATTTGACCTAATTAAATCATTTTCCGTTTGTACCATACTCAGCAATCTACTATTAACATTTCTATTTTCTTTAATCAAATTTTGGTTTTCTTCAATTAAACTATTAAGTGAAACTGTACATTTATTTAATAGGTTTTGAGTATTTCTTAGATATTCATTATGGTCTTTTTTGCTTACACAAGAATGAATTATAAATGTTATAAATAAAAGAAGTAAAATTTGATATTGTTTCATATTGAAAAGGTTAAATTATTTTAGAAAATCATTATTTATAAAATTAATCTTGTATTACATTTAAAAAAGTATTAAGGAATAGAAAAATTAATTCACTTACTAAATTTAATATTTTATTGTTAATTTATAATAAAAATATTCTTTATTTTTAAATATTGCTTGCAAACAAAAAGAAAATCTCTTTGTATTGCCGTTAAGTGTTATTGGTAATAAATTCTTTAATATTTGTGGTGTAGCGAGGGAAAGTTTTCCATCTGCACATTCTATGACAAAATACAACAAAAAGTTGTTATAATTTATGACGCAAATTTATAAGTATTTATGTAGTAGTTATAATGGGAGTTTTGCTGAATTTCATATTAAAGTTACATAATATAAACAGAATGCATGGATTCTTTTTTACTGAAAAAATTGCACCAATCCGTACCTATCGGTTCGGACGTCTTAAAACAACAAAACCTGCTCAAGTAAACTTGGCAGGTTTTTTAGGTTTTAATCCGCAGCTTTGCTGCGCTTCATGTGGAACCGGAGGGATTCGAACCCTCGTCCAAACAAGGAATACAATAACTTTCTACACGCTTAGTTTTTTATTGGTTTTTGTGACAACACCGGGAAAAAACACCCAAAGTTGCCCTTAGTCTCAATTTGGGTTTCAAAGCTTTGTCAAGACCCCAAAGCTTCTAGGTTTACTTTTACGATGTCCCTATATCAATTGCCGCAAACCAAGGCCTTTGAGGGACATCCTGCTTATCCGCCTTGCGGACCGAGGCATTATCCTACTGTAATTCGGATTATGCAGCTAGGGCGTAGTTATCTTCGCCGTTTAAAAAGTGTGAATTATGAGATTTACGAGCTGTAACCCAGCGCTCGGCGTGCTTACTATCCCATTCGTCTCGCTGTCAAAACCAGTCGGCCCCATTTAGAATAATTTCGCGTTAAGCGAACTGCAAAGATACGTCTTAAAACTATATCTTTGCAAACCTAGTATCTTATAACAAAAAACATTCCAAATGCCTGTAAAATTCGCAATTATCAAAGAACGTAAGAATCCGCCGGACAGGCGTGTCGTGTTTTCACCCCAACAGTGTCAGGAAGTCATAGAAAAATTCCCCGACGCCATTTTTCAAGTGGAAGCATCAGACATTCGTGTTTTTTCGGATGATGCCTATCGCGAAAAAGGAATTCAGGTAAGTGATGAAGTAGGGGATGCTGAATTGATGCTGGGAGTTAAAGAAGTGCCCGCTTCTGAATTGATTCCGAATAAAAAATATTTTTTTTTCAGCCATACCATAAAAAAACAACCTTATAACCGGGAATTACTACGGACTATCTTAGAAAAAAATATCGAGTTATATGATCACGAAACCATTGTGACCCCAGATGGCCATCGCCTGATAGGTTTTGGCAGGTATGCGGGTTTAGTGGGAACCTATAACGGATTTAGGGCTTTAGGTATGCGGGATACGCTCTTTGATTTGCCCAAGGTTGAAACCCTCGCAGACCTCGATGCGGTTAAAAAGAAATTAGACAACATAGAATTGCCTGCCATAAAAATTGTGCTTACCGGAAGTGGTAAAGTTGCCTATGGTGCCAAAGAAATTTTAGACCATATGCAGATTAAGGAAGTTGCCGTGGAAGAGTATCTCAACACTGATTTTCAGGAACCGGTATATTGTATGATCGATGTTTTGGATTATAACAAACGCAAGGACGGTCAAGAAAAAGATAAACATGATTTTTATAAAAATCCGCAGGAATATGTATCTGACTTCATGCGTTTTGCCGAAGAAAGCACTATGCTTATCACCGGGCATTTTTATGGCACCGGCGCTCCCTATTTTTTCACAAGGGAAGATGCAAAAAAACCCGAATTTAAAATAAACTGTATCGCTGATATCTCATGTGATATTGATGGCCCGATAGCATCTACCATTAGACCTTCCACTATTGCAGATCCATTTTATGGTTATGATCCTAAAACAGAAAAAGAGGTTGCTTTTGATGCGCCGGGTGCAATAACTGTTATGGCGGTTGATAATTTACCTTGTGAACTGCCTAAAGATGCGAGTGAAGGTTTTGGAAACATGTTTTTAGAGCATGTGATACCTGCATTTTTTAACGGGGATAAGGATGGAATTTTGGAACGTGCGTTAATTACGCAAGATGGTAAACTCACCAAAAGGTTTTCTTATTTACAGGATTTTGTGGATGGAAAATAATTTCATTTTAAACTAATATAGTTTAGTACACGACAATATTTCAAACAGAACTCAAAATTCAATTTAGCAGGTTTTTCCTCGATTTTGTTTCCCCTTCCGCCTATGGCGGACGAATCGAGGAAAATCAGGCTCCCTTTAGGGTTGGGGCAAAACTGATTTTCCGGCTAATTTCGTGGACTTATCGAATATAAAACTGTCCGGCATATCGCCGGACAGTTTTTTTATTCCTATTTCTGCCAGTC
>JBGTDF010000446.1:0-1709 GCA_041748455.1 Planktosalinus sp. | reverse complement strand
TTATCAATGTCAATCCCTAAAAACTTTACTGTGCGTTTTTTGGATTGTTTTTTTACAAAATCCAACAGATGTTTATTGGGGGTAAAATACATTGTGCCAATATGATAGGAATAGACATAAATGATATTATCGAGTCGTTCGGGGGAAATTTCATCTTCTGTGGCATCTGTTAGAATTGTTTCTAATATGTAAACGAGCAATGAACCTATGGTTGTAGCAGAAATAGATGTCCTACTTATAGGAGAAATAAGGCCTATTTCAGCAGGTTCTTTTCTAGGTGGTATAGTTTTGTTCTCTTTGATGTATTCTACAATGTATTTACTGTAAAGTTTTTGTTCATCTTCTTTTATTTTTGGGGAGTCATAAAAATAAGGGTGTAACGGATCGTATATATCAGGATCAGGACCTTCTACAATTCTGAACCCCAAAATTTCTTCGTCTTTGGCTCCACTATCGTGAAAGGCGCTATAAGGGATGTTGTTTAAAAAGCCTCCGTCCACATACAGTCCAGTTTTGATTTTTGTATCTTCGAAAGGCAATTCATTTCCATCTTTGTCTTTTGCTCTTACATAAACAGGTTTAAACAGACCCGGTATGTTCATTGAAATGCCTACGGCTTCGCTTACTGGGAAATAGGGTGTGCTTACTTTTGAAAAGATTACACACTCTCCGGCTATCATATTTGTGCCGGTCATACGCAAATCAACATTTGTAATTTCGTAAAACTCCTGAAAGGTAACTATACCTTTTTTACTTTTCGAATTTTGTTGTTTGTGTTCTTTATATTTTTCGTTGTGGTATTTATTTAGGTATCGGTCTATCAGCGATTCAAAATATTCCCTTATTCTTGTGCCACAGACCATACCTCTGTCGAATAGTATATTATAAAAATAATCGTCAAACTGTGAATTTAACTTTTTCCAAATTTTATTATTTGGATTTTTTTTGTAAGCTTTTTTAATTCTGTTTCTTGCAATGGTTTTTATAGTGTTATTAATAGCCTGTTGATTTGTTTTTTTTAAATTAAGGTCGGCAGCAGGTTTGTCTGAAATCGGTTTCTTTGCGCCTCCAGCAACGTCTGTTTTGTAAACAGCCAATTTTTCTAATTTTTCGTCATCCAGTAGTAATTCCTTTTGTAATTCAGTCACGGTATTCCCTGTATTATCAGCCAATGTTTGATAATTAAAGTCTTTAGTTATTATTCTATTTGCTATTTCTTTTACGTTCATATCAGCATAAGTGTCCTTGTAAATTGTGTCAGATACAAAGCCTATACGTGTATCAAACTTTGTGCTTTCAAGGTCGTTTGGATTAATTTCAACCGCACGGTACACACCCGAGTTGGGGATATCTTTTGTGATATAGTCTTCAAATTCAAAGCCTTCACCATTAAAAAGATCTTTATTGTTGATGTTTTTTGTTCTGTCGGCTTCATACTGAATGTCTTCCACACTCATTCCCAGTGCAATGTTTAGTGCGGTGATGGCACCCGCAGATGCTCCTGCAACTCCTATTATTTTATTTTCTTTTTCTGGGCGCAAGGGAAGTGTGTTATATAGCTCTTTGCTTTCTAATGCTTCCAACACTCCAAAGTAGGTGTTGCCTTTACCACCTCCACCCTGAAAAACGAGATATTTTTTTTTCGTGATGTCTTGTGTCTTAATTGTTTCTTCCATAAGATACTTCTATTGGTATATTTTTCTTGTAAA
>JBGTDF010000445.1:0-10957 GCA_041748455.1 Planktosalinus sp. | reverse complement strand
TCTTTACAGACGATATTGAATTATACATTCCGCCTAAAAAAGGAAAATCGCATGTGTTGCGTATTATCAGGGATTTAATCGAGTTTAAGCCCAAAAGTAAAAAAACCAATATTCAACAAGCCCTGCAGTTTCTTTCCAATGTGATGAAAAAGAAAGCAATTGTTTTTGTGATATCTGACTTTATAACCGATGAAGATTATAAAAATGCATTAAAAATTGTATCTAAAAAACATGACCTTACCGGTATCCGCATTTACGATGCATTGGAAGAAACCATACCAAATCTGGGTGTAGTACAAATGGATGATGAAGAAACCGGGGAATCGATGCTTGTGGATACGACTTCAAAAACAGTCAGGAACAATTACGCAAAATACTATCGGGAAAAAGTAGGCTTTTTTCAGGAAACCTTCAGCAAAAGCGGCGCAGGAACTATGGATTGCAGGGTAGATGAGAGTTATGTGAAAAAGCTGTTGGGGTATTTTAAAAGAAGAGGATAATTTATAGGGGATAATAGATTTTAGCGTTGAAATAAAATGATTGAAATTAAAAATAGAGATACTATACAAAACACCCTGCTATTCAGGAAAGGGATGTGTTTGGCCTTTTCTTTTCTTTTTTGCTTCATTGGTTTTTCCCAGGTTAAAGCTGTTTTAGATACTACCTCTATCAAAATAGGGGAGGAAATAAAATACAGTATTGAAGTGGAAGCAGATACTTCTGCCGTTGTGACTTTTCCTGAAGGACAGACTTTCCTGCCCCTTGAAGTCATCGAGTTTTATGATATTGACACCACTTATGAGCAAGCAAGGTACAGACTAATCAAAAAATATGGCCTTACCCAGTTTGATTCCGGCAAATATGTACTTCCCCCACAAATGGTTAGAATCAATGAAAGTTTATTCTACACAGATTCTCTTCTTGTGGAAGTTGCAGATGTGGTGGTGGATACCACTAAGCAAAAAATGTTTGACATAAAAACACCCATTGATGTGCCTGCAGTAAGGGGTAAATGGATGCTTTATTTGTTTTGGATTCTAATTGGTTTGGCTATTCTTGGCGGAATTATTTATTTGCTCATTCGAAGGAAAAAGAAACTGGAAGAAGCAAAAAGACAGTTGCCTCCTTACGAAGAAGCATTAGTGGCGTTGCAAACGTTGGACAATTCAGAATATCTTAAAAACAACCAGATAAAAGATTATTATTCTTCACTTACCGAAATTGTAAAGCGATATTTAGACCGTGAGGTAGATGAAGCAGCACTCGAAAGTACCACAGATGAACTTATTGACAGGTTGCACTTGCACAAAGATTCAGGGCATCTCGATTTTGATGCAGAAACCATTGCAAAGCTGAACAAAATTCTTAAACGTGCAGATTTAATTAAGTTTGCAAAAATGAAAATGGAAAGCGGTCAGGCGCAATTGGATAGAAAAGATATAGAAAGCATCATTAACGAAACCCACGAGGCCATACCTGAACCCACAGAAGAAGAGTTAATGCAGGATGCCATCTATCAGGAAAAACTTCTTAAGAAAAGACAAAGGCGTAAGATCGCTTTGGGAATCGGTTCCTTCATTGCGGTTCTTGTCATTGGGTTTGTGGTTCTATCCTCTATTTACGGCTTGCAGAATGTTAAAGATGCTGTCTTTGGAAATTATACCAAGAGTTTGGCTGAAGGTACATGGGTAAAAAGTGAATATGGTTATCCGGCAGTAATTTTAGAATCCCCTGAAGTACTAATAAGAAAAGAACTTCCTAAAGACGAAACCAATGCAAATGTTATTGGCGATGTTGAACATTTTGAATTTGGCGCATATGACGAAGCACTATACATTAATGTTACAACTTTCAAAATAATGGAAGAAGCTGTTGAGATGGAAGATGAAGATCTTGATTTCATATTAGAAGGAACCTTGGTGGGACTAGAAGATGCCGGCGCAGTAAATATTATCATTAACAAGGAGTGGTTCTCTACAGAAAAAGGTGTAAGGGGTATAAAATCTTCAGGCGAATTTAATCTTAAGTTACCCAATGGCAAAATCAGTCAGGAGAAAGTAGATTATGAGGTTTTGTTGTTTGGGCAAAATGGAGGAGTTCAAATGTTGACCATCATAAATAGAAAAGACGACAAATATGCCCAACAAATCAAAGAAAGAATATTAAACTCCGTGGAGCTGGAAGTAATAAATAAACAAAGATAATGAGGTTTGAGTTTGTAAATCCCGAGTTTTTCTGGTTGTTCTTGCTACTGCCATTGGCGATAGCCTGGTATGTATGGAAAAGAAACCGCTTGACTGCTTCGGTAAAACTCTCTACATTAAAAGGATTTAAAACAGGGGCAAACTGGATGGCAAAATTACGTCCTGTTTTGTTTGCGTTTCGAATACTGGCTTTAAGCTTATTGATTGTGGCAATGGCGCGTCCCAGAAATGTGGATGTTTCCACACGAATAAAGAAAACACAGGGGATAGATATTGTGATGGCAATTGATATTTCTGCGAGTATGCTTGCACGGGATTTAAAACCCAACCGTCTGGAGGCTTTAAAAAATGTCGCCACCAATTTTGTGATGGACCGACCCAATGATCGCATTGGTATCGTGATTTATGCCGGGGAAAGTTACACGCAAACACCTTTGACTTCTGACAAAAATATTATTGCAAGTGCGATTAGAGACATAGAATATACGGACGCCATAGAAGGCGGAACAGCAATAGGAATGGGTCTTGCAACGGCTGTAAACAGATTAAAGGACAGCGATTCAGAAAGTAAAGTGATTATCTTATTAACTGACGGCGATAATAACACCGGCTTTATTGATCCAAAAATAGCTACCGAACTTGCTGTGGAATTTGGTATAAAAGTATATGGCATTGGTTTAGGTTCTACAGGAATGGCGATGTCACCGGTCGCAATTAACCCTAATGGCACCTTTCAATATGCCAATGTGCCTGTGGTGATTGATGAAGAGTTGTTGAAAGAAATAGCCCAGGCCACCGGGGGGCTTTATTTCAGGGCAGGCAGCAATACCAAGCTGGAAGAAGTTTACGAAGAAATAAACAAACTGGAAAAAACTGATATAGAGGAATTTCAATATACCAATTATGAAGAAAAATTCAGGCCACTGGCAATAGGAGCGGGTATTTTATTGCTGTTTGAAATCCTTTTACGTTTCACCTTTTTTAGAAGTTTTATATAAATGTATCAATTTGAGGCGCCATATTATTTTTACTTCTTCGCGATAATACCGCTTATACTTTTTGTATACCTTATTTATTTCCTATGGAAAAAAAGGGTTCAGAATCGTTTTTCGGATAAAAGCGCTCTTAGAAAACTTAGCGGAAATCGCTCCAGGTTTAAATCGGGTTTAAAAATTGCATTTATTTGTCTAGCATTTTTTGCATTGGTTATTGCATTGGTAAACCCAAAATTTGGCACTAAAATAGAAGACGTTAAACGGGAAGGTGTGGATATAGTTTTTGCTTTGGATGTATCCAAAAGTATGCTTTCCGAAGATATAGCCCCTAACCGATTAGAGAAATCCAAGCAATTGGTTTCCCAGATACTTTTGGATCTTGGCGGTGACAGGGTGGGTATAATAGGCTACGCCGGAAGTGCTTTCCCGCAATTGCCCATTACGACAGATTTTAATGCGGCCAGAATGTTTTTAAGCGCCATGAACACAGACATGGTGTCTTCAAGAGGCACAGCCATTGCCGAAGCTATAAGCCTGTCCAAAACCTATTACAATGACGAATACCAAACAAATAGGGTCCTTATTATTTTGTCTGATGGTGAGGATCATGAAGGAAATGTTTCGGAAGTTGCAAGTGAGGCGGCAAAATTGGGTATAAAAATTATTACAGTTGGTGTGGGAACTTTTTCCGGCGGACCAATTCCTATAAAGCGGAACGGGATAATCCAGGAATATATGCGCGACCAGAATAACGAAAGGGTCGTAACAAGATTAGACGAGACTACGTTAAAGCAAATTGCAAGTCAAACCGGGGGAACATACATAAAAGGAGATGTAACCTCAGAAGTCGTGGATGAAATCAAGCAACTATTGAATGCGATGGATAAAAAGGAATTTGATTCCAAGCAATTTGCAGACTTTAAAGACCAGTTTCAGTGGTTTTTAGGTGCAGCGATTCTTTTATTGTTTTTGGACATTTTCTTTTTGGAACGTAAAACAATCTGGCTCAGAAGGCTTAATTTGTTTAATGAGAATAAGAAACAGGATGTTAATTAACACATTTTTAATAGTTTGTGGCAAAATTTTAGAGAATAGAATATAAGATATAATGAACAAATTAGTTTTCTTTACAGCACTTTTAGTTACCTCCTTTGTTTTTGCACAAACAAAAGAAGAAAAGGCGCGTGCAAAGGAAACGCAGGAATTGCTTTATGAAGCAAACAGAAATATGGAGAAAGGGAAATTTCCCGATGCAGAAGCAGGCTACCGAAAAATAATCGCAAACGAGCCAAAGAATGCGACTGCCAAATATAATCTGGGTAACGCTTATTATAAAAACAAAAAGAACAGGGAAGCCATACAAAGGTATGTACAAGCTGCGGAAGTGGCAACAAGCAAGGCTGAAAAACATAAAATATACCACAATCTTGGCAACTCCCTGATGAATGATAAAAATTACAGGGCCGCTGTGGAAGCTTATAAAAACGCACTGCGCAATAACCCCACAGATGATGAGACGAGATATAATCTAGCTTTAGCCAAAAAAATGCTTGAGGAACACGGGGATGATGGCGGGGAAGATGAAGAAGATGAACAGGAGCAAGACCAGGACCAACAAGACGATAAGGATAATGAAGGGGATGGCGATGATCAGGAGAAAAATCAGGATCAGGATAAAGGCGATGAAGGAGAAGAGGATAAGGATAGTAAAGATAATCAAGACGATGGGGATACAAAAGAAGAGGATAGTAAACCGGAACAGCAACAACCCGTTCCCGGCCAGTTATCTCCTCAACAGATACAAAGCTTGTTAGAAGCAATGAACAATGAGGAAAGAAAAGTACAGGACAAAATAAATGCGGAAAAGCAAAAAGGAACAATAACAAAACCGGAAAAAGACTGGTAAAAATTACTAGGTGAAATGAAACCAAGTAATGTGCATAACATAAATTTGACGAGTTTAAAATTGATTAAAAAAGAGGCACACACAAAAATGAATTTGAGAATTCTACTAATATCGGCATTATTTTTAGTTGCAGGAAGTCTCTTTGCGCAGGTAAAATTTGAAGCTAAAGTTAGTAAAACTACACTAGGCATTAATGAGCGCTTGCGTGTAGACTTTGAAATGAACCAGGATGGAGACAATTTTCAGCCTCCTAATTTTCAAGGTTTTCGAGTAGTTGCTGGGCCCAACCAATCCATTAGTAATTCCTGGATAAACGGGAAGAGGACATATTCAAAAACGTTTAGTTATTTTTTATCACCCACGGCCCGGGGAAAATTTACCATTGGTCAGGCCACTATTCAAATTGACGGGGAAACCTATAAGACAGTACCTATTGCTGTAGAAATTACTGCAGCAGTAGATGAGCCAAAAGACGGGGACAATTCAGACCTGGTTGCCAGTGAAAGTATCCATCTGGTAGCTGAAATATCCAAAGCCAATCCTTATTTAAACGAGGCGATTACGGTAGTCTATAAATTATATGTTGCACCTGAAACTGCCGTTAGCGGTTGGCGTGAAATAGACAACCCAAAATTTGCTGATTTTTGGAGTCAGAATACTGACAACAGACAGTTTCAGGTGTATGACGGTACTTATCAAGGAAAGCCATACCGATATGCCATATTAAGAAGTACGGTACTGTATCCGCAAAAAACCGGGGAATTGGTGATTGAACCACTTTCACTGGATGTGCAAGTGGAAGTGCGCACAAATAGAAGGGATATTTTTGGCAGACCATTTATGACACGGGTTAACAAAACGGTTTCTGCAGGCTCTAAAACGATTAATGTAAAACCACTGCCCACAGCAGGGATGCCTGCAAATTTTTCAGGAGCGGTAGGAAAATTTGATTTTAAAGTGCAGCCAAACAAAACCAAAATGGATGCAAGGGAATCCCTCGAAGTACTTGTTGAGGTAACCGGGAATGGCAATTTAAAACTATTTAAACCACCCAGATTAACTGCTCCCAATAATCTGGAAATATATGAACCAACATTTCAGGATAAAGTAACCACTACAGATAAGGGAATGCGTGGTAGCATTTCAGAAAATTATACAATCATTCCGCAATTTCAGGGAACTTATCCTATCAGGCCTATTGAATTTACTTATTTTGATTTGGAAACAGAATCCTATAAAACAATTTCTTCCAACGAAATTGTTATTGAAGTGGAAAATGGTCCTGTTAGCCAGGCATCTGATCCTGCCAGCGCTTCTAATCCAAACAGACAACCCGTTGTCTTAGCCGAGGAACAATTTAAATATATTAAACTCAAACCAAGATTAAAAGCGGTTAATGAGCCACAATTCTTTCAATCGCCATTATTTTGGTCATTGGTTGCCGGTCCATTTTTATTGATACCGTTATTCATTTTGGTTGGAAAAAAACGCAGGGAATTAGCCGGTGATGTGGAAGGAAAACGTTTAAAACAACAAAACAGATTAGCCAGAAAATACCTTTCAGAAGCTAAGAAAAACAGCACAAACCAAAAGCTTTTTTATGAGTCTCTGGAACGTGCTTTACACAACTATTTAAAAGCAAAATTATCGATTGAAACTTCAGAGTTTTCCAAAGATAGAATAGATAATTTATTGCAGGCACGTCAGGTGGATGCCGGCATAAGTGCTGACTTTATAGAGATTTTAAAAAATTGCGAATACGCAAGGTATACGCCCACTACAGATGGGGCCATAGTACAGGATTATGATAAGGCAGTTGAGGTAATTTCAACCATTGATAAACAAATAGTATAGTTATGAAGAAGTTTATTTTTATACTAATAATTGGGTTTGGTTTTGTGGTAAATGCACAAAATGAAGAAAAGTTCTCCCGGGGAATTGAATTTTATAAAGAAGCTGAATATGAAAAAGCGGTTTCTGTCTGGAATTCTATTTTGGAAAGCGGGGAGCATTCCGCTGCGTTGTACTTTAATCTGGGGAATGCACACTATAAATTAAATGAGATTGGGCCCAGCATTTATTTTTACGAAAAAGCATTACTTCTTTCCCCAAACGACAACGAGATTAGCAATAACCTCGCATTTGCCCAAAACAAAACCGTGGATGCCATTACACCTTTGCCCCAAAATATCTTTTCAAAATGGTATTCTAATTTTCTGGGTACTTTTACTTTTAATGGATGGGCGTGGGCAACTGTGGTTTTGGCTATGTTGTTTGCAGCTCTCTTTTTAACATATTACTTCTCTTACACAGAATCTAAAAAACGCTTTTACTTTATAACTTCCCTCTTCGCTTTGCTGTTTGCTATCGGAAGTTTTTCTTTTGCTTTTCTTTCTTTTGGTAAATTTACAAATAATCAATCTGCCATTATTTTTTCTGAAAGTGCACAGGTGCGCAGTGAGCCATTGATGCGAAGCGGTATTTCATTTGTTCTGCATGAGGGGACCAAAGTCCAGATTACAGAAAAAGACGGCGACTGGAAACGCATTGAACTGGCAGACGGAAAAGAAGGATGGATGCCCGCATCAGATCTAAAAGAACTCTAAAATTTAATATTGTATTAACAATTTTAAATAAAGCAATTTTTATTTTTGCAGCTGTTGTAAACAGACAACTTATGCAGCCAATTAGTGTCTTTTTTTTAATTGTTTTCTCAGCATTTTTAATGACGCCTTCTTTGGTTACAGTCCTTAAAAACAATGCGGATATTTCCTATATATTCAACGCTGTTGAAGAGGAGCAAAACAATTCAGAAAGAAAACTGCTGGAAAGTCAAACTAAAATTCTCAATAATTTTTTCTCTATTACCTTTCTTTTGCCTGAATTAATAAGTAGCAATCCTATTAACACATATTATATGGATTGGGCAAATATCAATACAGACACCTTCTCGCCTCCACCTGAACACGCATAATTTTTTTATCAATCTTATTGCGATATTAAATTAAATGTGTTTAATCCTACGGGATAGATTATCTAAAATCTATTCTTGTAAAAATCAATTTGTATATGTTCAAGCATATTAAAAAAGACCTACCTGCGAGTTTGGTTGTGTTTTTTGTTGCCTTACCCCTTTGTTTGGGTATCGCCCTTGCGAGTGGAGCTCCATTGTTTTCAGGCTTGATTGCCGGTGTTATTGGAGGGATTATTGTTGGATCTATTTCAGGCTCTTCTTTGGGGGTCAGTGGCCCTGCAGCCGGTCTAGCTGTAATTGTACTGAATGCCATTACAACTCTGGGAGCTTATGAAAGCTTTTTGCTGGCGGTTGTTTTCGCCGGGATTTTACAGATCGTTTTAGGGATTTTAAAAGCGGGTGTAGTTGGGTATTATTTTCCGTCATCTGTGATAAAGGGAATGTTAGCAGCGATAGGGATCATTATATTTTTTCAGCAAATACCTCATGCTTTTGGATATAACAGGGCCTATGCGGGGGATACACGGTCGTTATTTTCAAAAGGCGAATCCTTAATAACAGCTTTGACAAACACTCTTGATGCAATCTCCTTGGGGGCCGTTATTGTAACAATAGTTTCATTGATAATCCTTTTAACCTGGGAAAAAGTTTTAGCTAAAAAAAGCGTGTTTTTTAAAATAGTGCCTGGCCCATTAGTAGCAGTTGTTATTGGGGTAGTTTATCAAATTCTATTTGGAAACAGTAATTCTGATTTGGCCATTGATCCCAGAAATCTAGTAACGGTCCCTATTCCGGATAGTTTTAGTTCGTTTATTGGTCAATTTACGATGCCTGATTTTTCTCAAATTGGCAATACAGAAATATACGTTGTAGCGATCACACTTGCCATAGTTGCAAGTTTGGAAACATTACTTAGTGTAGAAGCAACAGATAAATTAGATCCTAGAAAAAGGGTAACCCCCACAAACAGAGAGCTGGTAGCACAAGGTGTTGGAAATACTTTTTCAGGACTTATTGGTGGTCTTCCTATTACTCAGGTAATTGTGCGAAGTTCTGCCAACATACAAAGTGGCGGACGCACAAAGCTTTCAGCAATTATGCATGGTTTCTTTTTGATTGCGAGTGTAATTTTGATTCCTAGGATTCTGAATTTAATTCCACTTGCAGTTCTTGCAGCTGTATTATTGGTAATAGGATATAAGCTGGCAAATCCCAAGCAATTTATTCAGATTTATAAATTAGGGAAAACCCAATTTGTGCCTTTCATAACCACCGTTATTGCTATTGTGGGAACTGATTTGTTAACAGGGATTCTCCTGGGTCTTGCCATAGGGTTTATAACCATTTTAGTAAACAGTTTCAAGAACTCTCACTTCCTGCATATTGAGGATAAGAGCAATGGGCAGCATAAAATTAAAATGACTCTTGCCGAAGAAGTAACCTTTTTAAATAAAGGTTCTATATTAAGGGAATTGGATAATTTACCTAAAAATACTTATCTTGAACTTGATGTAAGAAACACTAGGGTTCTGGATTATGATGTTTTGGAAATCCTGGATGAATTCGCTATTAAAGCAAAAAACAGACATATCAATATTAAATTGATTTCTGAAAGAGGAATTGTAGAAAATCCAAAAAGCTTTAAAGAGTTTTTCGGTTTAAAACAGCCTGCTTAATTATAAGTATGGCTATAAATAATAAATATTAAAAGTGTAATTTTATAAATTTAAAAGTAATAATCATGGACACATATTATAATTCATTATTAGAAAAAAACAAAGAATGGGTAAAAGGTAAATTAGATTTAGACCCTGAATATTTTTTAAATCTTTCGAAAGGTCAAACCCCTCCATTATTGTGGATAGGCTGTGCAGATAGCCGCGTTCCTGCAAATGAGATAATAGGGGCGCAACCGGGTGAGGTTTTTGTTCACAGAAACATTGCAAACCTTGTGGTTCACACAGATATGAATATGTTAAGCGTGGTGGATTATGCCGTGAACGTATTGAAAGTGAAGCACGTTATTGTTTGTGGACATTATGGTTGTGGAGGTATTCAGGCCGCAATGAGCAACAAATCTTTTGGCCTTATTGACAACTGGATCAGGCATATTAAGAATACCTACAGGTTACATCAGGATGAACTTAATGGAATTGAAAATGAAGATAAGCGTTTTGACCGTTATGTTGAGTTGAATGTGTTTGAGCAGGTATTTGACCTTGCCAAAACTTCTATTGTCCAAAATGCATGGAGCAACGGTCAGGAATTAAGTTTACACGGCTGGGTTTATTCCATCAAATATGGAATCATAAAAGAAGTTGTTTCTAAAGTAAAAAACAATACCCAACTGGATGAGGTATACCAGTTAGACATTTAAGAATACTTAAGAAGGAAATTCCGGGGTGTTGGGATTTTTTTCCTCTTCGGGTAAATATTCTTTGAGTTCTTTTAGCAATTTAGGCAGTAGCATCGGTGCAACCGATGCTACTGGCTTATAAAGCAAAGAGTTTTCTTTCTTTTCTTCCGACAAGAAATTTATATCCCTATCCAGCGAGTCTAAAAAAAGCATTAGTACGCTTACAAAAAATACCATTTTTACCAGACCAAAAATCGCACCCAGCAACCTGTTCAATAAGCCTAGTGCAGCAAAAGAGGCTACCTTTGTCAGAGCTCTTGCGACAAGGGAAACCAAGATTACAATTACTATAAATGTAATGGCAAAAGCGGCGAGATTGATTGTTTGTTCTTCCCAGGAAGTATATTTTATCAATAAATCAGATGCAAAATGAGAAAAATAAATAGCACCAAAAACCCCTAATACCAGCCCCACCAGCGAGGCAAGCTCTATTAAGAATCCGTTTCTAAATCCCTGAAACAA
>JBGTDF010000444.1:0-10542 GCA_041748455.1 Planktosalinus sp. | reverse complement strand
TGGAATAATTTAAAAAGTAATAATTTAAGAGTTGGGCAAAGATTAAACCTGTTCCAAACATCTTCAAATTCCAACACCACTGTTGCTCAAACAAACAACACAGAAGCGGGACTAAGAGAATACACCGTTAAGCCGGGGGATACTTTGTGGAGCATTGCACAAAAATTCCCTGGAGTATCTATTGATAATATTAAAAAGTGGAACGGTATTAGTGGTACTGTTTTAAAACCCGGAATGAAACTTAAAGTGAATAACGGTTAAGAAAACAACATTCAAAAGGAAAACCTTTTTAAAAAATAACCACTCATGAAAAATTTGCTTTTTCTTCTATTTACTATTTTCTTATGCGCTTCCTGCGAAAATTCTAAAGAGGACAGAGAGGCGATGTTGCCCAAATCTTCAGGAAACATTAATAATCTACAAATAGTAATTGAAGATGAACTTTGGAATGGCCCTGTTGGGGAATCCCTTAGAGCACATTTTGCTGCGCCTGTAGATGGACTTCCGCAGGAAGAACCTCTATTCAGCATCAACCAGCTTGGCCCTCAATCTTTTGATGGCTTTACACAGATACAACGCATCTTTCTTTTTATCCAAAAAAGCGAAAACACGAATTTCAGGATTGCAAATAATCCTTATGCTAAACCACAAAAGGGCGTATTTATCAGCGGAAATACAGATGAGGAGATCATTTCGCAGATCGAAGATAACGCCAAAGCAATTATAGCATTATTTCACAAAACAGAAATTGAGGAAAAACAACGGCGCATTTCTCTTTCTTTGTTGAATGTAAAAGCCGTTGAAGACAGTCTTGGGGTGTACATTAAAGCACCTTCTGCATACAGGGTTGCCAAAGTTACCAAAGACTTTGCCTGGCTGAGAAAAGACATTCGCACCGGCACCACAAATATTATGATTTATGAAATGCCTTTAAACAGTTTTGACTCAGAAGAAACGCGTATAGGCGACATTATAAAGATGCGGGATTCTATAGGGCAGATGCACATTGAAGGACCAACAGAAGGCAGTTATATGATCACAGAAGAAGCTTATGCACCTTACTTGTTTACTTCAGAAGTTGCCGGAAAATTTGCCTACGAGACAAAAGGAACCTGGGAAGTCAAGCATAACTATATGGCAGGGCCATTTCTTAATTATGCCATAAGAGATTCAATAAACAACCGCTTGTTGATAATGGAAGGCTTTACTTTTGCACCGTCTGTGGGCAAGAGGGATTATCAGTTTGAACTGGAAGCTATTATCAGGTCTGTAAAATTCAAATAAAAAAAATCCGCTGATAAAGCGGATTTTTTTTATATAGGATTCTTATTAATTATTTAGTATTCAACTTATCGTCGTCTTCTTTTTTGTCTTCTTTAGAGGCATCTTTAAATTCTTTAATTCCACTGCCCAAACCTCTCATTAATTCAGGTATTTTACGGCCTCCAAACAACAACAATATAACAATCACAATTAAAATAATTTGTGGTGCTCCTATGGCTAATGGTAAAATTAATGCGCTCATCATTTCTTGATTTAAGAAAGCAAAGTTAAGAAGAAAAATCCAATAGGGTATCTTTTATGTGATTTTCTTGTAATACCGTATACGAAAGCAGGTCACATTTTGTTATTTAATGTATAATCTGCACAAATATGTGCAGCACACTTAGTTTTTAAATAAGCTTAATATTTAAAATTGGTATATAATTCTAAGGTAATTGTATCTTTGTTCAAGGAGCACTTGCTGTTGCTATGTTTATTTATTTAGTAATGGATTTCCTATATAGCATAAAAAACAATGGAGAAACAACCCAATAAGCGCAAACGAATAGCTAAAAAGCTATTGCATAAATACAGACTGGTTATTTTAAATGAAGATACGTTTGAAGAACGGGTTTCCTTTAAACTAAATCGGTTAAATGTATTTGTGTTTAGCATGCTTTTGGCTCTTTTTCTGGTTGGGGTTACTACTTTTATTATTGCTTTTACCCCTTTAAGAGAGTATATACCGGGGTATTCTTCTACACAATTAAAACAACAAGCTACTGATCTTACCTACAAAACAGATTCCATACAGCAAGTGTTATTTCTAAATGAGCAATATCTGGCAAGTATCAAAAGAGTGTTGACCGGAGACCTTGAAATACAACAAATCAATCGGGATTCAATTCTTAATATTAGCAGGGATGATCTTCAAAATGTAGATTTAACACCTTCCCCACAGGATTTTAGTTTGAGGGAAAAAGTAGCACGGGAAGAAAAATACAATGTTTTTGAAACCGCATCAAACATGATTACCAGTGTTTTATTTCCGCCGGTAAATGGCACCATATCTGAATCTTATGATCCTAAAAACAAGCACTATGCAGTAGATATTGTAGTTGCTGAAAATACTCCGGTCAAGGCAACAGCTGCGGGAACTGTTATTTTTGCAGAATGGACCGCACAAACGGGTTATGTGATTATTATAGAACATCAAAACAACCTTATTTCAGTTTACAAGCACAATGCCTCACTTATCAAGCAGCAAGGAGATTTAGTGAAAGCCGGAGAGGTCATTGCGGGATCTGGTTCTACAGGAGATTATACAACCGGACCTCATCTGCATTTTGAACTATGGAGCAATGGATACCCCATTAATCCCACAAACTTTATTGACTTTGACTAAATAGTATGTCCTTAAAATCTATAGCAGCAAAAGTTTTTGCTAAATACATCCGACATAAAACCTATAAATGGGCTTCAAAACCACTGGAAACCCAGGAAAAGGTTTTTTCGGAATTAATTACTGCTGCCACTAACACAAGTTTTGGTAGAGACCATGATTTTACCGGGATTAAAACCTATGAAGATTTTAAAAAGAGGGTTCCCATCAGGGACTACGAAGAGCTAAAACCCTATGTGGATAAAGTAGTTGCAGGTGAAAAAGATATTCTTTGGCCGGGAAAACCTTTGTACTTTGCAAAAACATCCGGCACTACTTCCGGGGCTAAATACATTCCGCTTACTAAAGAATCCATGCCATACCATATGGAAGCGGCCAGAAATGCCATTTTGCTTTATATAGCAGAAACCGGAAACGCGGATTTTGTTGATGGCAAAATGATTTTTTTACAGGGTAGCCCGGTTTTGGAAGAAAAAAACGGCATAAAACTAGGCAGACTATCCGGCATTGTGGCGCATTATGTGCCTAATTATCTTCAGAAAAACCGACTCCCAAGCTGGGAAACTAATTGCATAGAAGACTGGGAAACCAAAGTAGGTGCAATTGTAAAGGAAACAAAAGATAAAAACATGACCGTGATTAGCGGTATTCCTTCCTGGGTGCAGATGTATTTTGAAAAGCTGCAAGAAGTAACAGGTAAGAACATAGGGGACCTTTTTAAAAACTTCAACCTTTTTATTTACGGAGGGGTAAATTATGAACCCTATCGTGCAAAGTTCGAAAATTTAATAGGAAGAAAGGTGGATAGTATTGAGCTTTTTCCGGCATCTGAAGGGTTTTTTGCTTATCAGGACAGTCAGAAAGAAAAAGGACTCCTGCTTCTTCTCAACTCCGGGATCTTTTATGAATTTGTAAAAGCATCTGAATTTTTTGATGAAAAAGCTACACGACTTCGCATAAATGAAGTGGAATTAAATGAAAATTATGTCATGCTGGTTTCCACCAATGCCGGTCTTTGGGCTTACAATCTTGGGGATACGGTTCAATTTACGAGTTTAGAACCATATCGTGTAGTGGTTTCCGGAAGGATTAAACATTTTATTTCGGCTTTTGGGGAACATGTTATTGGCAAAGAAGTGGAAGTAGCTTTGCAGGAAGCTGTTGCCGGTTCTTCTGTGCGCGTCAATGAATTTACGGTAGCTCCTAATATTACACCCAAAGAAGGAGGTTTGCCTTATCACCAGTGGTTCATTGAATTTGAAAATCCGCCGGAATCGATGGAGGATTTTGCCGAAAAAATAGACAAAGCCATGCAGCAACAAAACAGTTATTATTTAGACCTGATTCAAGGTAAAATACTTCAACGGTTGCAGATTGTTTCTTTGTCAAAAAGTTCTTTTAACGAGTATATGAAGTCTAAAGGAAAATTGGGAGGACAGAATAAACTGCCACGCCTGTCCAATGACAGAAATATTGCCGAAGAACTGCTAAAATTAACAAACAAATAAGTTTTATATTTGTCGCAAATAAATTTATGACGAAAGTAAAAACACATAAAAGAACCAGGGCACAAGAGAGCACAAACGCTATTGAAAGGATGTATATCACAATGCGACACCTTTTTAATCGTGGCTTTTACAAACCTATGGGTGTTTCCGGGGAAACGCTTAGGGAGGCCCTTCTTTTATTGCGTCCTGAAATTTATGGTTCCATTGCAGAAGACAAGGTAGAATTGCAGGGATTACTCTATGTAATAGATAGACTGCCAATTGGTATTGAAGAGTGCAGGTATATTAACCTGACAAGTAATGAAGGCTACTCCAGATCCCATTTTGAAGCGATAATTCCGCCCAAGAGAAGGAGAAATTGCTACCGTATTGATGAGGAGCAGATGAATATAGAAATTACCCGTGGGCGCTCAGAAATATATGACATTCTTACCCATCTTACCTTTCTTTATTTTGAATCCCATAAAATCATAAAGCGGGTAATCGTTGATGATAATGGTGCCATTACCAGGGATTGGAAAAAACTGGAAGCTGCAGCATTAAAAAAAGAAGACCTTACCGATAAGGAAAAAGAAATCGCTTTAGCACATACCGCAAACATTCTGGGACGGACTTTTGCAGAAGTTAACGCTATTTATACTGCATTTGCTGTTAAAGATCACAGTAACCGCTTTTTAAATATTATCTATTACTTGGGCAAAATCGCCATTCAGGAAGTAATGGAAGACAATAAAAGGGTCATTACTTTTAGTCCTGTATTAAGGGAACGCCTGGGGCATCATATTCATGGTGAAATGTGGGCAAAAAACATAAAAAGCACATTACATAAAAATAATTTACTGATTCGGCCCATTCACATTATAAGTGCAAATATGCACAGTGTCATGAATACACTATTTGCTCCCGAAGCACTTAAAACAGAATTAAAAAAAGCACCTTTATTAAAAGTATATGAAGATCTAAGTAACCCTACAAATCATTTATTACGTAATAAAGTCATCAAAAAAGCAGAAGAATGTGGGATGCTTTTCCTACAAGATACCAGCGGGGCATATATAGACGTACAAATCTTTGACGCAACCAAGATAGATTGTTCGCATCTTATCAAGGATAGAAAAAATGCCGGTAATGCACAGGAGGAAAAAGAAACTGAAAAACCGGTGCTGATAGTAATGGATTATGCTTTTGGCGAGCAGGCTTATGAAACGCTGGATGAATTGCTTAAACCTTACAAGTGTGAAAATAACAAAACCCATTTTTTAAACGTTATTTCAGTTTCCATTATGGGGAAAGCAGGCATCCTGGAAGGTGGGAAAGGGGATATTATGATTCCCACAGCACACTTGTTTGAAGGCACCGCAGATAATTACCCGTTTAAAAACCGGTTAAAAAAGACAGATTTTGAAGGGCATAATATGAATGTTTCCACAGGGAGTATGGTTTCCGTTTTAGGGACCTCGCTTCAGAATAAAGATATTCTTAAGTTTTTTTATGAATCCACATGGAATGTGATAGGTCTGGAAATGGAAGGGGCGCATTACCAAAAGGCAATACAGGCAGCCTCAAAAATTAGGGGAAGCATAAGCAGTAAAGTAAAAGTGAGATATGCCTATTATGCATCAGACAACCCACTGGAGACCGGAAGCACCCTGGCCTCAGGGGGACTAGGCACGACAGGCGTTAAGCCCACTTATTTAATTACAGAAAAAATTTTAGAACAAATATTAAGCTAACCATACATATATTATGAGTAACCATCCACAAAATACAAACCAGTCTGAAGAAATAGATTTAGGGTATTTAATAAAAAAACTAAATGGTCTTGTGATTAAGACAATTAAACTCCTTTTTGAAGTAATTTCATTTTATTTAAAGTATAAATTTATTACAATTCTAATTTTAATAATTGGTTTTGGCTATGGTTTTTACAAGGATACTAAACCGCAAATCGTATATAGCAACGAAGCTATTGTAATTCCTAATTTTGAAAGTTCTGATTATTTGTATGATAAAATAAAAGCATTACAAATAAAAGCTAAAGAGGAGGACACAACATTTTTAAAACAAATTTTAGGTAATGAATACTATAGATTTAAGGATGTTCAAGTAGAACCTATATTAGATATTTATAATTTTGTTGAGAATTCAAGAGAAAAAATAGATATACTTAGAATACTTTATCAAAATCAAAATTTTGATGAATTTGTTGAGAATTCATCTATAAGTAGGTATTATAAATATCACAGGGTTGTATTTAAAATTGCAGGTCAAGAAAATTCAGACAAAATGATTGCATCATTAATGGATCACATAAACGATAATGAACATCTTAAAGTTTACGGAGAAATTTATAAATCTCATTACCAAAAGGAGTTAATACAATATGACCAAATGATTAGCCAAATTGATTCTATTATGTCATCTATTACTTTAATAGACAAAAATATAGGCCAGGGAGTATCAATTTTTGAAAACATGAATCCGCATTTATTATTAGATAGAAAACAATTATTTTTAAATGAGTTATTAGCAGCTAAAACAAGAATTGCAGATTCTGATGATATAATTAAAGTTATAAAGATTGATTATAACCTAAAGACTGGAAGAATAATTCCGAATAAAATATCTAAGCCTATAATTCTTTTATTTATATTCTCATTTATTTTCTTCTTGAGATATTCTTTTAAAAAGCTAAAAGAAATTTCAGAAAATAGTTAAATTTTATGGACTATTAAAAAATGAAAACCAAACACCTAATTGTATTTGGCACACGTCCTGAAGCCATTAAGATGGCGCCTTTGGTAAAAGCTTTAGAAAGCGAATTTGAGTTTGAAACACGGGTATGTATAACTGCACAGCATAGGGAAATGCTGGATCAGGTGTTGGACTTCTTTGAAATCACACCCCATTATGACTTGAATTTGATGCGCCCCAATCAAAATCTGTATTCCCTTACTGCAATTATAATTGAAAGCATGAAGCAGGTATTAGAAGATTTTAAACCGGATTATGTCTTTGTGCATGGGGATACCACAACGACCATGGCTGTGGCATTGGCGGCATTTTACAGTGGAGCAAAAATATGCCATGTGGAAGCCGGTTTACGCACATTTAGCAAAAGAAATCCGTTTCCGGAAGAAATGAACCGCAGTATTGCAGGCCGATTAACGGACTATCATTTTGCGCCAACGGAAAATGCAAAACAAAATCTTATCAAGGAAAATGTTGCCGTAGAGCATATTCTCGTTACGGGTAATACGGTAATTGATGCCTTGCATTTTAGCGTTCATAAATTAAATGAGAACCAGTATTCAGACAAAGAAATAGAAAACTTAAAAACCGAAATAGATTTTTCAAAAAAAATTATATTAATTACCGGGCATCGCAGGGAAAATCATGGACAAGGCTTTATCAATATTTGTAAAGCATTAAAAACCATTGCTAAAAATCATCCGGAAACACTTTTAATTTATCCGGTACACTTAAACCCAAATGTACAAAAACCTGTATATGAGATTCTGGAGAATATTGCCAATATAAAATTGATAGACCCGTTAAGTTATCCTGCCTTTGTTTGGTTAATGGAAAAAAGTCATTTAATCATTACAGACAGCGGGGGTATTCAGGAAGAAGCCCCAAGCCTTGGCAAACCGGTATTGGTAATGCGCAATACAACAGAACGTCCCGAAGCAGTTGAAGCAGGCACTGTCATTCTTGTGGGCACAGATATAGATAAAATAAATAGGGAAGCAGAAAAATTATTAATGGATAAAGCTCATTACACACAAATGACTAAACTTCATAACCCTTATGGAGATGGAAATGCCTGTGAAAGAATAGTTGAATTTATAAAGAAAATGGAGAATGAAAAGCAATAATCCTTCGGTAGTTATGGTGGGTCTGGGGTACATTGGTCTTCCCACAGCGGCATTAATAGCCGCAAACGGCCTTCAGGTAACCGGGGTGGATGTTAGGGAAGATATTGTAAACACCATCAATAAAGGAGAAATACACATAGTTGAACCTGATCTGGACGGACTCGTGCATCATGTTGTAAAAAAGGGCAATTTACATGCGGCAATACTTCCTATCGAAGCAGATGTATATTTGATTGCTGTACCCACACCTTTTAAAGAAAACAACCTTCCTGATCTATCTTATTTAGAAAGCGCTGTAAAAGCTATTGTTCCGTTCCTTAAGGACGGGGCATTAATGATTATTGAATCTACCAGTCCTGTAGGCACTACTGAAAAAATGCAGGAAATTATATTGAATCTTCGCCCGGAACTCAAAGGGAAATTTCATATGGCCTACTGCCCCGAAAGGGTTTTGCCGGGCAATGTTATTTATGAACTGGAACACAACGACAGGGCTATTGGCGGAATAAATGAAGTCTCTACCCAAAAAGCGATCGCTTTTTATAAGCACTTTGTAAAGGGAGAATTACATGCTACAAATGCCCGAACTGCAGAAATGTGTAAACTTGTGGAGAATGCCTCCCGGGATGGGCAAATAGCCTTTGCCAACGAACTATCCATCATTTGTGACAAAGCGGGTATTAATGTTTGGGAATTGATTAATCTGGCAAACAAACACCCACGCGTCAATATATTACAACCCGGCACCGGGGTTGGAGGCCATTGTATAGCCGTAGACCCATGGTTTATCGTTTCTGAATTTCCCGAGGAAACTAAGCTAATGCGAACTGCAAGGGAAATCAACAACTATAAAACCCAATGGGTGATTGAAAAGATTAAGAATAAAGCTCTGGCCTTTGAAATTGAAAACAAACGGAAACCACTTATTGCTTGTATGGGGCTGGCGTTTAAGCCCAACATTGACGATTTAAGGGAATCCCCGGCAGTTATTGTTGTTGAGGCTTTGGAGAATGAAGGGTTTCAACTTTTAAAAGTAGAGCCTAACCTGCATAATGGCAAAGCTGAGGGTTTAACGGACTATAATGACGCCGCCCGAAAAGCAGATTTTATTGTTTTTTTAGTCGCGCATAAGGAGTTTTATTCTCTAAAATCCACCAAACCTATCCTCGATTTTTGTGGGGTGTTAAAATAATACTAAATAATGTGTTTAAAAATCTATTAAACAAAAACTATATATTATACGGAAGCTCCATTGTTTTTAGCAGGGGGCTTGAGTATGTGGTATTATTATTTGCGGCTTATTATATGACAAAAAGCGACTATGGAGAGCTTGAGTTTTATAAAAAAGTAATTGAGGTTGGCTCATCCATATTTGCATTTGGATTTCCGGCGTTAATTATGAGCTATACACGAGGCAATTCCAGCAAGAATCACTTTTATTTACTTTCCATTCTATTTGTAGTTCTTTTAGGAATGGTGGCAACTATTTTTTTGGCATTTACACCTTGGTTATTTTTAGTAATTCCCTTTGTTTTTTATGCCTTGTTTTTTACAGGGGGCGTCACTCATTCTTATTTTCTTGTAAAGGCAGGTAGCAGTTATGCATCACTATTTAAAATTGTTGTTTCCATCCTTTTTTATGCCGTTGTTTTTTGTTCTATCTATTTTTTTGAAGTAAAGGGAAAAGCTTTTGTATATGTAAATTATATTTTAATAGTTCCTTTTATCGTTTTTATAGCTTTTGAACTTAGAAAGGAACAAATCATTCTTTATCAATTAAAAAAGTACTGGCGGCTTTTTAAAGGCTTATTATTAAGTTCGTTCACCCTTGTAGTAAGTAACTTCGCCAATTTAATGTTTTTGTATACAGACATTTTTGTAATCAAATTACTTTCTAAAAATGCCAATGTAGATATTGCCAATTATAGTTTTGTTTTAAATATAGCTGCGCTATTATTGCTAATTCCCATGACATTAGTTCAGGTCGATATTGAAAAACTAAAGACAAACAGGGATTATGTAATAATATTAAATAAGAAAATATTAAAATTAGCAGTTTTAATGATGGTTACATTATTTTTATTTTTTCTTGGTTTAACCTATTTTTTGTTTATTGAATATAAGGATACAGTCTTTTTATTTTTGATAATTTTAATAGCAAAGTTCTTTCAGTCACTCTCGCCACTCTACGGAACTATGTTGACAGTCTTAAAAAAATTTAAATTAAATCTGACTATAAATATCGGATTTTTACTTCTAAATATAATTTTAAGTATTTTACTATATAACTCAATAGGACTCATAGGGGTTGCATTAGCAAGTTTATTTAGCTTATTAATAAGGCAAAGAGTATTGTTTTATTATTTTAATAAAAGTTAAAATGGGCAATAATATTACACATTTTTTTAAAAACACAAGCCAGATTTTTCTTTATGGTTCTTTTTTTATGTTGCCATTAAGTCTATATTTTAATAATCTTTTATTATTATTA
>JBGTDF010000443.1:0-1733 GCA_041748455.1 Planktosalinus sp. | reverse complement strand
TAACTGATGCTGCGCTTCACGGCTGTTATTTGCAGCTCGTGAAATCAATTCTGTTTGGTTTTTATGGAGTTTGATTACCTTCAAAATTTATTTTTAATGCCTTCTTTTTATAAAGACGTAAATTTATTTAAAAAGGTTGCCTGGGGATTAAAAAATTTAGGCTTTGGTATTTATTTGTTTCTTTCAATCACATAATTCACCATCAATACCAAAGAATCTTTGTAGGGTGATTGCGGGTATGTATCCAGTAACTGCAAGGCTTCTTTCTGAAACGCTTTCATTTTAGCCACTGCATATTCCAGTCCACCGGTATTTTTTACAAAAGCAATAACTTCTTTAACGCGTTTGTGGTCTTTGTTGTGATTCTTAATGGAATTGATGAGCCAATTTTTCTCTTTAACGGAAGTAGTATTTAAGGTATAAATTAATGGCAAGGTCATTTTTTGTTCCTTGATATCGATACCTGTGGGCTTGCCTATTTTTTCAGTACCATAATCAAAAAGGTCGTCTTTTATCTGAAATGCCATGCCAATTAGTTCGCCGAACTTGCGCATAGCTTCTACCTCTTCAGCAGGTGCATTAACAGATTTTGCTCCCATGGCACAACAAGCTGCAATAAGCGTGGCTGTTTTTTGGCGTATTATTTCATAGTAAATGTCTTCGGTAATATCCAGCTTTCTGGCTTTTTCAATTTGCAGGAGTTCGCCTTCGCTCATTTCCCTTACCGCTACAGAAATTATTTGCAGTAAGTCAAAATCGCCATTGTCTATGGAAAGCAAAAGTCCTTTAGAAAGTAAATAGTCGCCCACCAAAACCGCTATTTTATTTTTCCAAAGTGCATTTATGGAAAAAAATCCCCTGCGCCTGTTACTGTCATCTACGACATCGTCATGCACCAATGTTGCGGTATGAATAAGTTCGATAACAGATGCACCCCTGTACGTGCGTTCATCCATTTTACCCCCGGAAACCATTTTTGCGATAAGAAATACAAACATGGGGCGCATTTGCTTTCCTTTACGGTTTACTACATAATGGGTTATTCTATTAAGAAGGGAAACATTGGAAGTCATAGAAGAAGAGAACTTTTTTTCAAAAAGCTCCATTTCATCTTGTATGGGTAATTTTATTTGGGATACCACCTTCATTGAATGCAAATATAGCTAAATAATACAATGTTAAATTGAGGAAAGAAGTATTGGTATATTCATAAATAATATTACTTTTAACGTTTAAAACAACATATAAAAATTTAATTATGAAAAAAATTACATTATTAGTAGCTTTTTTGGTTGCATTTGGAATGAACGCTCAAATCTTTACCGAAAATTTTGAACTTGATCCTCTAGATTCTACTATTTTTGTAAATTGGGATAATTTTGATGAAGATGGCGATGGTCAGCTTTGGGAAATAGCAAATGTAGATAGTTTTGGTTGGACCACTAGTATGTCTGGGAATGTTGCAGATTCTGACTCTTGGGAACAGGCCCCTTTTAATCCAGATAATTATTTAATTACTAAGGATCCTCTTGTATTGGGAACTGACACTACTATTGATTTTACAATTGGAACATACCAAACTAACGGTACTTTCTTAGGGGATAGATTAGCTGTATATCTTTCTCCCACAAACGTTCCGGGTGATATTGCTAGCTTAACGCCAGTTTTTGATCAAACTGTTGGTTCTTTATGTCCAAGTACATCTAGTAGTAACAACACTGCAGATGTTCCTA
>JBGTDF010000442.1:0-6141 GCA_041748455.1 Planktosalinus sp. | reverse complement strand
GAAACAAATAAGCCCCACGAGTTCGGGCTGGGACGGCACTTACAATGGCAGGCCACTTCCATCGAGTGATTACTGGTTCAGGGTGGAGTATACAGAAGACGACATACAAAAACAATTTAGAGGACATTTTACTTTGAAAAGATAAATTATTAAAACCCATGAACTTAAAAAGCATCACCTACATCGTATCGATTATTTTTGTTTTCCAATTTTCATATTCACAAGATGGTATCCCTGTGTATTCTGATTATTTTGCTGATAATTTGTATATGCTTCACCCATCGATGGCTGGAGCTGCAAATAGTGGTCAAATAAGACTTACGGCAAGGCAGCAATGGTTTGATCAGGATAATGCGCCAAATTTGCAAACATTAGCTGCAAATATGCGAGTGGGGGAACGATCTGGAATTGGGGCAATAGCATTTAACGATAAAAATGGATACCATTCGCAAGTGGGAGCTTATTTTACATATGCCCATCATTTATTGTTTTCAAGAAGTGAAGTAGATTTGAATCAATTGAGTTTTGGTATGAGCGCAGGGGTAGTACAATCGAGGTTAGATGAGACAAATTTTGATTTAAGTGATTTTGATCCTGTAATTGCCGGAATAATTCAAAGTAGCTCTTATTTTAATATTGACGTTGGTGCTTCCTATAATTTTATGGATTTTTCGGCACATTTTACTATTAAAAATTTAATTTTTCAAAATAGAAATATTTTTACTGACGATATAGAATCTAATAATCAAAGAAGGTATTTGTTGTCAGCAGCATATTCTTTTGGAGGGAAATACTATTCAGATTGGTCTTATGAGCCATCTTTTTTATTGCAATTTTATGAGCGAACAAATGAGTCTGCAATAGATGCTAATTTTAAGGCCTACAGGAAAATGGATTTTGGTAAATTATGGGGAGGGTTATCTTACAGAAGAAGTTTTGATGGTGCTGAGTTTTTAGACGGGGTTAATATTTCCAGTCAAAAATTACAATATATTTCCCCTGTAATAGGTATAAATTATAACGAATTTATGTTTGCATATACCTATTCTTATCAAGTAGGGAATGTCAAATTTGACAATGGCGGATTCCATCAGATAACTTTAGGTTTTAATTTCTTAGAAAGAAGGTCACCTTATGACTGTAATTGTCCTGCAATCAATTAAGGTAAACACTAAGTAAAACTTTTAGAAATCCAAATAAGAAATTTGAACCAAATCTTCATGTGATTTCATCATTTCTTTTAATGTGGCTGTATTAGAATTGGAATAAAACAAAAGGGAAGGCCGAATGTTTTCTTCTACCAGTATTTTATTTTGCATCAAAACCGATTTAGTTTGTCTTGCGACTGCTTCTCCGGAATCTATGATTGTAACATTTTCAGGAAGTATTTTTTTTATTTGAGGAATGAGATATGGATAATGACTGCAGCCTAAAACCAAATAATCTACATTTGATTTTAGCATAGGTTCCAAATAAAAATTTAAAAGATCAGACATTTCCTGAGAATTAATTTTTCCATTTTCAATAAGGCTTACTAAACCTTCACCTATTACCTCTACAATGTGTATGTTTTTTGCATAAAATTCAGAGGTTTTACTAAACAATGAGCTTCTTAAAGTACCCCTGGTTGCAAGAATCCCTATTTGTCCGGTCTTAGATTGTAATGCTGCCGGTTTAATGGCCGGCTCTATTCCAATAATTGGTATCTGGTAAGTACTTCTTAAAATTTCGATTGCATTGGTAGTTGCAGTATTGCACGCAACAACAATTATTTTAGAACCTAAAGAAATTAATTTTTCAGTGTTTTTAATACTTAAACTTATTATTTCGTCTTGGCTTTTATGCCCATAGGGGGCATTTCTACTATCTGCGAGATATGTGGTGTTTTCAAAAGGCATAAGAAAATTAATTTCTTTCCATATAGAAGTGCCTCCTACACCAGAATCAAAGATACCTATTGGGCCAATATTATTCATCTGTCCTTTTATTTAAATGCAGGCAAGCAGTTGGTTATTTACGTTTATTTGACACTGACATTTCAAATATATAAAATAAAAAAACTGCCCATCGTTAGAAAGGCAGTTTAATTTATTTTGCAATTATTCTTAATTTAAATACCTAATTCTGTTTTTACGGCAGAAAGTAAATCTTCGCCGTCAGCAACTATTAGTCCACTTCCTTGAGTAGCATCCATTACATATTGAATGCCCTTAGCTTTAGCTACTTTTTTAATAGCATTTCTAGCTTTTTCAAAAAGTGGGGTAAACAAATCTGCTTCTTTCTTTTGTAAGTCCTGGCTTGCATTTTGGCGATATTCACCTATTTTTTGTTGCGCTCCCTGAACTTCTTCAATTCTTTTTTGATTTTCAGCTTCGGTTTTAGATTCTGCTTCTGCATCATAACGCACTAATTTTGCTTCAAGTTCTTTACCCATAGAAACTAATTCAGCTTCATATGTTTTTTTTAACCTTTCTAATTCGTTTTGAGCAGTTTTTGTTTCCGGCATGGACTCGATAAGAGCTTGCGTGTCAATATGTGCCATTTTTTGTGCATTAACAAAACTTGTAGCTCCAACAAACAGCACTAAAGCTACTAATAATGATTTAATTTGTTTCATTGTAATTGTATTAAGTGTTAAATTATTGTTTAAAAAATTGTTATAAAAACTTTTAATTTCCACCATCGTCACCGTCATCTGAGCCGGCTTGTACTGGTGGGGCATTATTGTTTTCCCTAATTCCTCTTATAGAATCTTGTCTTCTTTCCCTATCTTCTATTATTTGATTTCTTCTTTCTTCTTGTTCTATTCTTCTGGTATTTTGAATAGAATCTTGTACACGCCTTCTTTCTTCAATTAATCCCTCACGAGTATCTCTTTGGTCTTCAACCGCTCCATCCCCTTCATTTGTGTTGCTTTGTCCTGATTTTCCATCTCCGCCGGAATTCGGATTATTTCTTTCGTCCAAAATGCGTTGACGACGATCTTCAAATTCTTTTTGTTTAGCAGCCCTCACAGAATCCCTGACCCTATTTCTTTCTGAAAGAAGCGCTTCCCTTTCGGCTTTCTTATCTTCTAAAGCTTGTTCTCTTTCAGTAAGTGTTTTGTCCTGTTCATCAGACAGAGCGTCTCTTTGTTCTACATTTCTCTTATCTTCCCTGCTTTCAACCTGGGTCCTTCTGGCTGATCTATTGATCATTCTAATCACCTGGTCACTAATATCATTTCTTTCTGCGGCATATAACATAACCACATCAGCTGATTTGTCAAAGATAAAGTCATATTGCCTGTTGCCGGCAATTTCCTGTACAGCATTGAAAACCTGGTCTTGAATAGGTTGAACCAGTTGACGTTTTTGAATCATTAAATCCCCATTAGGGCCGAAACGATCTTGCTGGTATTTAAATAGAGCATCTTCTTTTATTTTAATGTCTTCATTTCTTTCTTCAATAAGTTCTTTGGTCAATAAAACCCTTTCATTACTAAGATTAAGTTTTAGTTGATCAATTTCTTTTTGTTGATCTTCAATATCCTTTCTCCATCGCTGAACTTTGCCATCCAGTTGTACCAAAGCTTCCTGGTATTCGGGGACGCTCTCAAGTATATATTCCATGTCAATATAACCAATTCTAACGCCTCTTTGAGATTGTGCTTCTACTAATACAGAGGTAAGCAGAAGAATAAAAGTTAGTAAAAATAGCTTGTTTCTCATATTGTTGGTTGTTTAAAGAAAATATCGTGCCAAATTTAAAATTGTTGTCCTATTATAAAATGTGTTTCCCATCCATTAGCTCCAAACGTTCCCGGTATAGGATCAAATCCATATCCAAAATCAATTCCCAGCAAACCAAAAGCGGGCATAAATATACGAATTCCTGCTCCCGCTGAACGATTTAATTGAAAAGGATTATAATTTTTAAATCCATTATAAGTAGCTCCTCCTTCAATAAAAGCAAGTCCATAAATAGACGCCATTTGTGCCATTGTAATAGGGTATCTTAATTCTAACGAAAATTTGTTAAATATAGTATTTCCATCATTTGGAGATAGAGATTGATTTGGGTATCCTCTAAGTGAAATAATTTCCCGTCCATCTAAACTAAATGCTCCCAGACCGTCGCCTCCCATAAAGAAACGCTCAAATGGAGGTATCCCTCTTTCATTGTTATAGGACCCAAGAAATCCATATTCTGCATAGGATTTAAGTACTAGTTTTCCGGTAAGGGTTGTGTACCAGCTTCCTTTGAATTTAATTTTATAATATTCCAGCCATTTAAAACGCTCCTGGTCTATAAGACTTTGATCAGGAGTGCCATCGGGGTTTTGAAATTCTTCCTGGTTTTGTAAATCACCATAGTTGATACCATTAAACGCTGAGTATGGAGGGGTCATTTTTGCTGTGATTACAAATTCAGATCCTCCTGTAGGAAATACCGGATTAGAAAATGTATTGTTTCTGCTCAACCCAATAGTGTATGCTAGATTGTTAGAAAATCCATCCCCAAAAGTAAACAGTCCTGTGTTATAATTTTTAAGGTTATAATGCTGAAAACTCACTGCGTGCGATAACACAAAATAATCATCAGGCCATTGTAATTTTTGTGCCACACCTACAGATCCTCCTGTTATTAAAAACCTTCTGTCACGATCAGCTTCCCGGGCTTGAAAATCATAAAAATATTGTACAGTATGTGAAAAAGAGGTACTGAATTGAATAGGCTTTCTACCTCCTAGCCAAGGTTCTACCAATGATAAACTATATGTTTGGTAAAAGCTACTGGCCTGTGCCCTTAAGGAAAGTTTTTGACCATCGCCCATAGGGAGAGGTCTGTATGCGTCGCCGTTAAAAATATTCCGTAAAGAAAAATTATTAAATGAAAGTCCTAAAGTGCCCACAAAACCACCACCACCATAACCTCCCTGAAGTTCTATCTGACTTGCTCCTTTCTCAACTACCGAAAATTCCATGTCTAAAGTACCGGTAACAGGATCCGGATTAATAAAATCAGGACTAATTTGTTCAGGATCAAAGAAACCTAGTTGACTTAGTTCCCTTATGGTTCTTACCACATTTCTTTTGCTGTATTTCTGACCCGGTTTAACCCTAAGTTCCCTGTAAATTACGTGGTCATTGGTACGATCATTACCTACTACAGTTATTTTGTTGAAATAAGCAAGTTTTCCTTCAGAAATTCTGATTTCAAAATCAATGGTATCATTTTGAACATTTACTTCCACAGGATTGATTCTGGAGAATAAATACCCATTGTTTTGGTAAGCATTTGTTATGTCGTCTGCATCAGGTGAAGAATCATCTGCAATGCGCTTTTGTAAAAGGACACCGTTATAAGTGTCGCCACGTTCTATGCCTAAAAAGTTTTTTAGCTCCCTATCCGTATAAACACTGTTTCCTATGAAACGAATATCCCCAAAATAGTGTTTATTTCCTTCTTCAACCTGAATATTTAATGCAATGTTTTTATCATCAATAACTACGAGTTCATCTGAAACAATGCGCGCATCCCTGTAGCCATTTTCTTTATATTTGTTAATTATGGAAGTTTTATCCTCTTCATAGTCTGCTTCAATATATTTTGAGCGTTTAAATAACCTTATAGGATTTTTTTGTTTGGTGTTTTTCATTGCTTTGCGAACTTTTTTATCTGCAAATTCGCTATTTCCTGAAATATTGATGTTTTTAATTTTAACTTTTTCCCTACGGTCAATGACAATTCGCATGTCTTTTGCAATTTCAGAACCTGTAGTATCTATAACCGGTGTGGTACTTATAATAACATTTGTATTATAAAAACCATTTTTTCGGTATTTATTGGTTAAATAATTTCTTGTGGTAGTAATTAAGTTGTTAGTGATTTTGGTGCCCTTAGTTAACTTTACTTCCTTGATAAGCTCTTTAGCTTTTCCTTTTCTTACACCTGTAATTGTGGTCTCGTTTAATGTGGGTAATTCGGTAATGTTGATTTCCAGATCTACAACATCATTTTCTATATTGGTAACGTAAACATTCACATCACTAAAGAGATTTTCATCCCAAAGTTTTTTGATTACGTTGCTAATTCGGTCGCCGGGAATAATAATTTCTTCCCCTCTTTTTAAACCGGTAAAAGTAATAACGGTGAGTT
>JBGTDF010000441.1:0-2012 GCA_041748455.1 Planktosalinus sp. | reverse complement strand
TTACGGATGTTAAATTGGAGATAGAAACTTACGATACTTCTGGTGTTTTTTCTCATTTTTCTCCTGATGTGGTGAGCCAAACGCAATATTTTCCATTTGGGATGGAAATTCCAAACATGAATGAGAGTGATGGATATAGATACGGATATCAAGGAAGTGAGAAAGATGATGAGATAAAAGATGTGCCGGGTAGTTCTTATGATTTTGGTGCTAGGATTTATGATCCTAGAGTTGGTAGATGGTTGTCTACTGATCCCCGGGAATCGGACGCTCCTAGCGTCTCGTCCTATAACTTTTGTTTCAACAACCCTATAATATTCTCGGATCCGGATGGTAAATATCCGATAATTGAAATTACATCAAATCAAACCGGTTATACTCTGGCAAGAGTTTATGGTCGTGGAACAGTAACATCTACAGTTGTCCCAACATATGAGGCGATAGTATGGGATTACAATGAGAAGACTGGTGAACTTCATAAAATGGGGTCGGTCAATGTTACAAGGGACGGATTTTATAATCAAGGTGCATCTCCATCAAACCCTGATTATGACATTCTTGTAAATAGATCTACTGAACCAATTGGTGAGAGTGTCACTGTAGGAGCACGAACGGCACCCGACTATGGAGACACTTGGGGTGCTTACGCTTTAAATGCGGTGCCTTCTGAACCCATTAATGAAGCTTTTGCAAATTTTACTAACGGTGATCCTGTCACAGGCGATCCTGTTCGGAAGGACCCAGACGTAGCAACAAGCGTTATGATTCATATCGGAGGATATTATGCGCTGGAAAATGGAGATAAAAAAATAGGCGGGACTTACGGATGCTTCGGGGTGGTCCATCCAAGTCAGATATTCAAGACCGAAGAGCAAGCTCTACAATATCAAGATAAGGTAGACGAAATAATTACCGATCCTACTCATGATGCGAAATTTCCTCCTGATGTTCCAACTTCGAATTCTGAGCAAAATAAACTTGTTGGTTTGGTTCAAAAAGCTAATAAAAAAGCTGAAAAAAGAGGAGATGCCAAGCCTAATAAAATTGAAGTAAAAATTGATAAACGTGAAAATGTTAAATTGGTCAAAACCGCAAAAAACAGCTAGTCTAGCATTTTTGGTTATTATAACTTTTTTTTACAGTTGTAATTCCACATTGACTTTCGATAAAAAGTCTCTGTGTGTTTTTGAACAGGACATTAATACCGTTATCTCTTTTGACATTCCGAAAAATGAACTAAAAACTGCTAATGATTTAAATGAAAGTCTTGTTTTTAAGAAAGCATTAGATTCGTTGTATAATTTGGAAGATGTCGAGTTTATTTCTGAAGAAGTCTATTTCTTGAGTTCTAATTACTACATGTATTATTCAATAATCGAGACAAGAGACTGCGGAAATATTTTGTTAATTGGAGTCAAAAAAAATCTTGACGGTAAAGTTTTATTTTATTCTACGCAGTCTTTTTTTACGCAAATGAATTGGGAAATACAGGATGAAATGGTTTTCTTTTATGGCCAGACAGTTTATGAGAGTAATGAAAAAAAAGTAATTAGTACGTATCAAATTATTTTTGATTTTAAGAATGAGGAAGTATATGTATCGATTGATGACGGATTTAGCAATTGGGAATAAAATCCCGCTGCGTATTCTAAGACAAAAACCAACAAATTGAGACTTTTTTTTCACGCTGCATGATTTTTTGAAGTGTGACAAAAGGTGTCCCCGCGCTGCGCTGCATATTCATGCTGCGCCAATGCAAGTTACTGGCGATATTTATCGCCTAACGTAAAACAAAAATGAAATTCAAAAGCCTTGGTTTATCAATCAGGGCTTTTGTGAAAAAAAGAAATGGTAGACCAAAAACAAATACCTGGCGCTTTCCAAGATTTTTAGGAAAAGGTGTTCGTTATAACGAATAAAGAAAAACAAGATTAAAATATAAAAAAATAAACAAAAAAATATTATTTTTACAGTGTAATAAAAACGTTCTTTGAAAAGTTTGAAACATCCAC
>JBGTDF010000440.1:0-4031 GCA_041748455.1 Planktosalinus sp. | reverse complement strand
TGTTCAGGCACGACAACTCGCCATGTTTTTTGCAAAAAAATTCACCAAAGCATCCCTTGCGAGCATTGGTTCCCAAATAGGCAGACGTGATCACGCCACGGTATTGCACGCATGTAAAACGGTGGATAATTTATCCCTTACCGATAAGCAATTCCGCAAATATGTGGAAGATCTTACCAAGAAGTTGACCCTTTAAAAACTGCTTTTCCATGAAGACAAAAATTTTAATGGTTTGTCTTGGCAATATTTGCAGGTCACCGCTGGCAGAAGGTCTCTTAAAATCAAAATTAAACCCGGATCATTTTATTGTGGAATCTGCAGGCACAGGTGACTGGCATGTGGATCAGGCCCCCGACCCCCGCAGCATAAAAATCGCCAAAAAATACAATCTGGACATAAGCAATTTGCGTGGGCGGCATTTTAAAAACACCGATTTTTCTGAATTTGATCATATTTTTGTGATGGATAATTCCAACAAAAGGGATGTACTATCCCTGGCAAAAAACGATTCCGAAAGGAAAAAAGTAAAATTACTGCTTAACGAGATTTTTGAAAATGAAAACGTAGATGTCCCCGACCCATACTATGGCGGCGATGATGGTTTTGATCAGGTTTTTAAAATGATTGATGAAGCATGTGAAATTATTGCCAAAAAACTCTCCTCTTAGTCTTTACACTTTAAATAAAAGACTTTTTTAATTACCTTAGTGGCTTAATACCTTAATATCATCTGCTATGAAAACATTACTATATGTATTTTCCTTCTTACTTATTACCCAAATCTCTTTGGCACAAGATTTAGAACTGGAACTGGAACTCATTGCCAATGGCTTTAGTTCACCACTGGAACTCAAACACGCCGGCGATGACCGATTATTTGTGGTCGAACAAGGCGGAAGAATTAAAATTTTAAATCCGGACGGTTCTGTTAATCCAACCCCGTTTCTCAATATTTCATCTATTGTTAATTCCGGTGGGGAAAGAGGTTTGTTGGGTCTTGCATTCCATCCTGACTACACGACTAACGGATTCTTTTATGTGTATTATACAAATACCAGTAACAACACCCAAATTTCCAGATTTTCTGTAAGTGCCGGTGACCCTGATATTGCAGATGCCGCTTCTGAATTGCAGATGCTTTCTTTTACACAACCCTTTACCAATCATAATGGAGGGCATATAGCTTTTGGCCCTGATGGAAAACTTTTTATAGCAAGTGGTGACGGTGGCAGCGGTGGCGATCCTCAAAATAACTCGCAAACCCTTACAACATTACTTGGTAAAATTTTACGGTTGGATGTAGATCTTCCTGCACCATATATACCTTCAGATAACCCTTTTGTGGATAATTCTGCCGTGCTTGATGAAATTTGGGCCTATGGTGTTCGTAATCCCTGGAAATTCTCTTTTGACAGTGAAACAGGTGACTTATGGATTGCTGATGTAGGGCAAAGTGCCTGGGAAGAGATCAATAAGGAATCCGGCTCAGAGGGAGGTTTAAATTATGGATGGCGTTGTTATGAAGGCAATGCCCCATACAACACAAACCAATGTCCCGACCCAAGTGAACTTACCTTTCCTGTTGCTGTTTATAACAGAGCAAGTGGGCGTTGCTCCATAACCGGTGGTTATGTGTACCGCGGCACCGAATATCCCGCAATGGAAGGCTTGTATTTCTTTGCAGATTTATGCAGCAACCAGATAGGAACAGTAAATGCTTCCGGGGATTTGGTATTTCAAGGTGTTTTTGCTGCCACTACCATAACCAGTTTTGGTGTGGATTCAAGCGACGAACTATATCTTACTGCTTTTGGAGGTGGTTCAGTATATAAAATCAAAGACAATACACCTCTTTCCATAAATGAATCTGAACAAGAAAATAGTTTTGCATTGTATCCCAATCCGGCAAGCGAATCGGTTACCCTGGATTTTTCGCAAAGAAATATGGAAGAGGTTGCTATTTATGATTTAAAAGGAAGTTTATTACTTACAGAAAACACCTCAAACAAAAACAACACAAGTATAGCTGTATCCCATTTTTCCAAAGGAGTATATGTAGTGGCTTTAACTACTAAAACCGGGAAAAAAATATTCAAAAAACTGATTGTAACAAATTAATGAAACAAAGAGTCCCCGGAAAACTATATTTAATCCCTACTACCTTAGGAGAAACAAATCCACTGGAAGTGTTGCCGCTTTCGGTGAAAAAAATTGTAGAGCAAATCAATTATTTTATTGTCGAGAATGAGAAATCTGCAAGAGGTTTTATAAAAAGTATACACCCAAAAAAGTCGCAGCAAAAACTCAATTTATACCTTCTCAATAAATTTACTGACGCTGATGATTTACCTTCTTATCTGGAGGCTTGTTATGACGGTAACGATGTAGGAATTTTATCAGAAGCCGGCTGCCCCGGTATTGCAGACCCCGGTGCAGATGTGGTGCGGCTTGCACATGAAAAAAACATTCAGGTCATTCCTTTAGTAGGTCCTTCCTCTATTTTACTGGCAATGATGGCCAGCGGGATGAACGGACAAAGCTTTACATTTAACGGCTACCTCCCCATTGATAAAGATGCCCGAAAAAAAGAAATAAAGCGTTTGGAAAAACTTTCTTTAGATAACAACCAATCGCAATTGTTTATAGAAACACCTTATCGAAATGATGCCTTTTTGGAAGATTTGATCACAACCCTTTCCCCGGAAACCAGGGTTTGTGTTGCCTGCGACATTACTTTGAAATCAGAATTTATATGTACAAAACCGGCAAAAGAATGGAAAAAAAATAAAGTCAGCCTTCATAAAAGACCGACTTTATTTATTTTTCACAAGGACTGATGCTTAAGCCCTTAATTTAACTTTTGCGTTTTCTACGGGAATAATGTGTGAGGTATCATATCCTGAGAATTTTTTCAGATAATATCTTACTGACACACCATTACCATCTTCATAAGCCCACTCACCACCTGTGCGCAAAAATTTTCTCACATTACCCGGACCCGCTAAATGAGCGGCAGCAAGAATACCGGATTCAGTAATCAATACCCCATTCACATATTTTCCTGAATAGCGTTTAATTTCGCTTCTCAAAAACCATTTGTTGTGTGCTGTATATACTTTGAATGCAGATTCCTGTAAAATGGGATCATTTAAAAATAATTCAGTATCATATATCCCTATTTGGCGTAAAGTGGATTTACCGAACTGGTATTTCCCCATATAACCAAATTGATTAATTACAAAATAATTGCCTCTGGATTCTTTGAATGCCAGTGCTTCCTTAAAACCCATATAGGTTTTTCCGAGAAATGGATATATTATAAATTCATCAGATTCTTCAAATAAGTCCGTTTCTACCGGAACATCAAAGTAAAGGTCAAGTCCCACTGTAGAGTAAAAAGCAAAGTCTACTGTATTTTTGGACAAAAATCCCCAGCTCACTAGTATTGCTGCAATGGGAATTATTAATAGAAATTTTAAATTTTTTATCATTACGTTTAATTTTTGCGAAGTAAATTCTGCTGTTCTTTTGTAAACTTTGGAAGAACGGCAGCACTAGTATTTTGATAAAAATGAGGGATAAAATCATCCCTTGTAAAATACTTATACTTACCTCATAAAATCGCCGGCAAAGATACCATTTTTTATAAAAATATGACTATCAATCTGTTAAAGTTGTTTTAAAGGAATTTTAAAAAGCAGTTGGCCTGCTCTTAGGGGTTGTTTTTACAGGTAATGACTAAACTGGGCTAAATAGTTTTTTCTTACTGTTTATTAAGATAATTTTAAGAAAAACAGGGTAAATGCCTATTTAACAACAAGATAATTATGCAAATTTATCTACGTACTCCCTGATTATTAATCCATTGGATATATTGTTGCCTGTTGCGGTTGTGCTGCGCAAGATTTTTTGCAAACAAATGGTAACCGGGATTTTCAACATTGGCAACAAAATAGAAATAATCATGCTTCTCCGGGTTTAATACGGCATCGATAGAGGAAATATCGGGCATAGCAATCGGCCCGGGCGGC
>JBGTDF010000439.1:0-8628 GCA_041748455.1 Planktosalinus sp. | reverse complement strand
TTCTGCAAATGTTACTTATACCTGGTTTTTCAACGGAGGGGTAATCAACAATGAGACAGACAGTACACTAAATGTAACAGAAGCAGGTATTTATGCAGTAGAGGTAAATGATGATGGATGTATTTCTTCTGACGATATTGTTATAGAGTTTTATGCAAATCAAAGGTGTGTCATTTCTCAGGGAATATCGCCTAATGGAGACGGCTTAAATGACTGTCTTGATTTACTGTTTTTAGACGAACAGTCATCGATTGTAAAACTTTCTATATTCAACCGCTATGGAAGAATCGTTTATGAAGAAAATGACTATATAAACCAGTGGTGCGGGCAAAGTAATGAAGGAGAATTGCTGCCCACAGGAAATTATTTTTATGTGATTACTTTACAAAATGACCCGGCAGTATCCGGATATATATATCTAAACAAATAATCAATAACATAACAATCAAATTATAAATAATGAAAAAACTCTCTCTATTACTCATCTTTATAATATTCCTTGGATTTCAGGATATGAGTGCTCAGCAAGATCCGCAGTACACCCAATATATGTATAATATGAATGTGGTAAACCCTGCCTATGCCGGATCTAAAGAAAGCCTTTCAATAACTGCATTGTACAGAAAACAATGGTCAGGACTTGATGGTGCACCGGAAACTTTTACCTTTTCAGCCCATTCACCTATAAGTGATAAAGTGGGTTTAGGTTTATCTGCCATAAAAGATGAACTGGGACCTATTTCTGAAACAAATGTATATGCAGATTTTTCTTATACACTTCAATTAGGTGAAAATTCCAAACTTGCTTTAGGTATTAAAGCAGGAGCAACATTTCACGATGTTGGTTTAGTGGGATTGGATTTACAAGACCCTAACGATCCATTCTTTTCCCAGGACATTAACAATACCTATCCAAATGTGGGAGCAGGTGCTTTCTTCTATACAGATAATTTTTATTTAGGTCTTTCGGTTCCGAACTTTTTAAGCTCGGTTCATTTAGATGAAAATGCTTTGAAATACGGCTCAGAGGTGAATCATTATTTTGCAACAGCAGGTTATGTGTTTCAGGTAAGTGACAACTTTAAATTAAAACCATCGGTAATGGTGAAATCAGCATTTGAAGCGCCGGTATCTTTTGATGGGAATTTAAATGCCCTGTTCTTTGATAAATTTGAAATAGGGGCATCTTACAGATTAGATGACTCTTTCAGCGGACTTGTAGGGTTTCAGATAAATGAAAACATAAGAATTGGATATGCCTATGACCATATCGTTTCTGATTTAAACGTTGTAGCTGATGCTTCACACGAAGTGATAATTACATTTGACTTGTTCTTTAACAAGCGCGTATTACGTTCACCAAGATATTTTTAATCCCAACTAAGCAAAACGACATGAAAAAATTATACACAATAGTATTTCTTTTAGTAGCGAGTACATCACTAACTTTCGCTCAGAATAAAGACACAAAAACTGCCGATAAACATTTCGATCGCTTTGAGTATGTGAAAGCTGCAGAGGCTTATCAAACACTCATTAAAAGGGGCAAAGCAGACGATTATGTTTACACACGTCTTGCCGATTCTTACTTTTTAGTAAACGACACAAAAAAAGCAGAGCCTTTTTATAAAAGGGTTTCTACAAGACCTAATGTCGATTCTGAAACAATATTCAACTATGCACAAACCTTAAAAGCAAACGGTAAGTTTGATGAGTCTAATGCTATGATGCAAAAATTTGCACAAATGAAACCTAGTGATTCCAGAGCTATAGACTTTAAAAACAACCCAAACTACATTCCAAAAATAATGGAAAAAGAGCCAAGGTATACTGCTACTTTAATGGCTGATTTAAACAGTGGATTCTCTGATTTTGGCGTACACCAGGCCGGAAATAAAATTTATTTTTCTTCCGCCAGAAACACTACCAGAAAAAACTATGGCAGAAATCAAGAGCCATTTTTAGACCTTTACGAAGCGACCTTTACGGGCGGAAAAGTCACTAACATACAACCGGTAAGAGGAGATGTTAATACCAGATACCACGAAGGGATTGTTACCATAACCCCTGATGGAAAAAGAATGTATTTTGACAGAAATGATTTCTATAACGGTAAATATAAAAAAGATGAAGATGGCATCAATCAATTAAACATATACTATGCAGAATTGGTTGACGGGCAATGGAAGGATATTCAACAAGTACCTTTTAATAATACCGAATACTCTGTGGGACATCCTGCACTAAGCCCTGACGGAAATACACTTTATTTTGTTTCTGATATGCCGGGTGGTATAGGGGATTCTGATATTTACAAAGTTACAATCAATGCCGATGGTACTTTTGGTCAACCACAAAATTTAGGTGCAGGAATCAATACAGAAGGCAAAGAAGTTTTTCCATCCATAGGTCAGGACGGGAGACTTTATTTCTCCAGTAACGGCCATTTGGGATTAGGCGGTCTGGATGTCTTTTCAGCTGCTGCATCCGGAAGTGGTTTTGGCGAAGTAATAAATCTTGGGTTACCAATCAATAGTACCGGAGATGATTTTTCTTTTAGCATGGATGATGCAACCCAAGAAGGTTTTGTATCCTCAGACAGATCAGGTACAGATAATATATACCGTATTAAAGAACTTTGTATTTCAACAATAAACAGTATTGTTAGGGACGCAAATACTAACCGCCCACTTTCAGGTGCCACAGTTGCCCTGTATGATGCAAATGAAAACAGGTTAACTACAAAAACCACCGGTGCAGACGGTATGGCCGTTTTTGCTATAGAATGTGATCAAAACATCACTGTTCAAGCTTCTGTCAATGGGTATGAGTCTAATGCAGTAACTGTATCTACAGCAAATAAAAACGTGTCAGCTGAATTATCCTTACGACCTATCGATGAGATTGTGGAGGGAGATAGAGTGGTTCTTAACCCGATACTCTTTGATTTTGACAGACACAATATTAAGCCTCAGGCAGCATTGGAATTGGACAAATTAGTGCAACTAATGAAGAAAAATACCACTATGGAAGTTCGCATAGAGGGGCATACAGATGTTAGAGGTTCTGCGGAATACAACAAGCAACTTTCTAACAGAAGGGCACAATCCAGTGTACAATATGTGATTTCCAAAGGAATTGAAAGCAACAGGATATCCGGTGTAGGATTTGGCGAAGACAGACCTGCTGTAAACTGTGGCGCAAACTGTACCGAAGCGCAACACCAACAAAACAGAAGATCAGAATTTATTATAATAAAACAATAAGCACAAGTTAACTAACTAACCAACCTGAAGAACCCTTATCTATATTTTAGATAGGGGTTTTTTTATTACTTTTTAGTTATTGTTTTTTATGAAATTTCTTGTTCTCAATGTAAATTCAGCATATACTAAAACAACTTTAGCCCTGTCAACTTTATCAGAATAAATAGCTTTACACATTTTGAAGCAAGTAGGAAAACACTAAAGCACCCTAAATACCAAACGAGTAACTAATATCGGCAATCTTTTAAAAGGTAAGAACAACGCTTATAGTTAACTACTCCGTGTTTTGTAGCTGTATTGGTATGCTACACTCTTAGTACACTTATAACTCTTAATAATTTATTTATATACTGCTGTTCGTTATATCTAAAAAAGTATTCCCTGAAGTAATGTTTATTTTATATAGAAAGATTATCTCTATAACCTGCCTGATATTAAAGTGGATTGAGCATCAATTCTGTAAAGGGATTATAAAGAGGTATTTAGTTGAGGTTTTTAAAGTCTTAAAATGGAATTGGAATAAAAACTTTACTTATCTGTTCAGAAAATAACAAATAAAAAAACCGCTTAAAATTTAATTTAAGCGGTTTATACCTATTGGGTTTTCAATTTAGTTTTGAATACCTGTAACTTTGATATTATCTAAATGGTATCTTGTAGTCGCAGACGGATCAGAACCTACATATTTAAACGCGATTCTAACATTGCCATCAAAACAAGAAATGTTTATTGGACCTGAAGGCTGGAAACCTCCAAAACCTGATGAAGGACCGGTTGGGATATTTACATCCAGTATTTCCCACTCTGTTGTGGTCACATCCCCGGTGTATGCAGTGGTGATTAATACAGAAAGGATTTTCCCGTTATCAAAAGCTGCCTCAATATCTAAATTTAATTGTTCCTGAGAAAATGTGTCAAAATTCATGTTTGGAGTTACCAACCATGATTCTATAACAGCCTCACCGGATGCAAAACCGGAAATTTGCGCATAATTATTATTGCTGAAATTACCTAAAACATATCTAACACTACCACCGGAAACATTTACATTCACCCAGTCAGTAAGTTGGTTAATATTAGTTAACCCTTCAAAATTCTCTGAAAGAAGTGTGTCCGGTCCACCACTTGGGCCTTCACAAGCAATAATATCGGGGTCGCAACGGTTTTCATTGTCAAAGTTAATTCCGGCTGGGGTATTTAAATAAACGGTATAAAATTCATTAAAGAAATCCCTTACTAAAACAACATCCAGATTACCGCGATCTTTGGGCAAATTAAGTCCTTTAAAACTTGCAAAAGTACTTGTGCTTAAAATAGTAGTTGCATTAGTTGCACAACTTTCAACCAAGCGCTCCCCATCAAACTGGTCTCCAGGTTCAGCAGCAAAAGTTTTAGGGTTTGGACCTAATACATCGTTACGGTTAAATTGAACATCGTTTAAACGAATAAACAAATTCACTTTATCCATAGTAAAATCTTCTATAGCAAGAGGTAGAGCAACGATTTCTTCTGTTATTCCGGATCTTAAAATGAATTTTTCACGATCTGGAAAAGGAATACGGGCAACTAAATTTCCGTTTCTTACTCCTAAAGCAAGTGATCCGTTTGAAGTTCCCACGGTTAATCCGTCAAGCTTTACAAACACTTTTCTTCCCACTTCATAAGAAACAAACAATGGACTTACATCTACTAGGATTTTTACACCTCTGGTAGGGTTAGAAGGAGCGTCTTGAATTATAATTTGTTTGAAAAAGTTACCACCTTCATCGCTGGAGATTACATAACCTTCAATATATTTCCCGGTTTCTGATATGGTAACTACTTGCTCACCTGATTGCGCTAAAATACCGGCCAAAGCAGATATGGAAATAATTTGATCTGCAGTGATATTAGGCTCTACAATACTTAAATCTGGTGTTTCAAAATCATCGTCTTTTACACAAGAGGTCACTACTGCCATAGCTAAAAGCAGTATGAATATTTTATTTAATTTAAATGTTTTCATTGTTATTTATTTATAGTGTTTTTTTAATTAGAATCTGAAATATACGTTTACATAATAACTTCTACCGAATCCGGAAAAATATCTGGAACCAAAAACAGGGGTGTCTCTCCTTGCTTCCTCAGCAAGTCTTCTGTAATCTGCATTACGGGAATCCTCAAAACCTCCGGTTTTAAACTCCTGATTAAATACATTGTTTATAGTTGCAAAGAAACCTACGAAATAATCATCTATTTTCCACGATTTTCCTCCTACAAGGTTTACCAACATATAATCGCCAAAATTCTCTTGTTTTAATAATTGTCTGGCGATATCTTCATCAAAATCATTAAAAGGTAGTCCGTCTGTATCACTTGCAAAAACACCAGACCTTCTAAGCTTACTGACATTGATGTAAGCATCAGAAAAATAATTGGTCGTTGCCCCTACCCACCAGAAATCCGGGTCACGGTATTCAAAACCTAACTGGTAAGCCTTTTCAGGACCACCGGAAAGGTGTAAGTCTTTTAATTTTGTAGTCCCATCACCAAAAGTAACAGGATTGTTAAAATCATCGCTGGTGTAGTAAATGTTAGGGTTGTTGTTATAGGTATATTGCCCTACAGATGCTGCAGCTTTAAGCTTGATAGTAGGGGTAACTTGAGCCTCCATGCCAAACTCCCCTCCAAAATGTAGTTTCTCTATACCGGTAGTTACTTCCTGAACAAAAGCATTTGTATTTTCTAATCCTTGAGCTGATTGCGTGAAGAAAAAACCTATTTCTGTAGCATCTTGAATAGTTGTGTAGAAACCGGTCAATCTTGCTTTGATAATTGGCGAACGGTAAATGTAACTTAAATCTGCCGTCTGGTATTTTTCACTTTCCAATCCAATAACCACATCGTTGTTTTGTCTGGCATTGGAGAAAGAATTACGAATCCCCGGTGCTTTGGTAATATATCCTGCATTTAAGTTAAATAAATGACGCCCGGTAAGTTTATAAGTTAATCCACCTTTTACACCATAGTTTGTAAAGCTTAATTCTTCACTTTCGCCAAAGGAACGACTACCCGGGAAATTTCCGTTTTCATACAAACCATTTCTCTGGTATGTAGTTTGAGAACCTTCTGCAGCAATATAAAAATCTACAAGGTTATATTTAAATTGTGCTTGAGCAAAACCACCATAAACAGCAGCGTCAATTTCATAGTTGTATTTATACCTGTCGCCTTCACCCACAATTCTGTTTCGGTTTCTAAGATCACTTTGTGCAAGGTCTTCTAAAAGGACTTCCGGACCATCCTCAGCAAAAGCATCGATGTCTAAATAGCCTGTTCCGCCAAGTAAATCTTTTAAAACTGCAAAGTTTTCACTTTTTAGACCTCTATAATTCAAGCCTCCGTTAATAACAATATTATCAGTAACCTGAGAGCTTAAAATAGTATTTACAGAAATTTGCGTGTCATCTATACGATCTTCCTGTATTGCGTAAACTGCATTTCTTCCTTCGCTTGCAGCAAGCTGGTTAGCTAGATAAAGAGAGTTCCAGTCATACTGCCCATTGTTAACAAACTCTTCTCTCGCAAGATATGCATTTTGATAGTCAAAAGCTGTTGGGTTTTCAAATCTCAAGAAATAACTTGGCATTCTCTGGTAATAGTTAGGATCTGCATTTCTTGCACCACCCACATAAGCTTCCTGACCATTTAGAGTATAAAGTGTAGTTCCATTGTTGTCTATACGGGTATTCCCTATTTTACCAAATTGATACCCAAGATTGGTATTAAGTCTGGTTTTTTCTGAAATATTCCAGTAATGGTTTAGCATAAAGACCGGCTCTTCAACTTCCCTTATTCGGGAATTTCTGATTTCCCCGTCCTGCATTCCCCAGAAAGGATTGTATTGATTTCCTTTTAAATCCAAAACTTCTTGGGTTAGAGCTGTAGATCTTCCTCTTCGGTTAGGTGTATAAAAGGCACTAAAATTTAAACTGTGGTCTTGATTTATTACTTTTTCTACGGAAGCAAAAAAGGAATTTGCATCATATATTGTCCCATCGATATAACCGCCATTTCCAAATCTTCTGGAAATCAAAACAGAGTATGCCCATCCATCAGCACTAACGCCTGAGTTATAAGAGCCTATAACACGACCTTCATAGGTCCTGTCTGAAGCTGCATAAGAAATCTGCCCTCCTGCACGGTATTGAGAAGCTCGCATAATGATATTTGTGCTTCCGGCAAGGTCACCAAATGTGTTGTCATTTGCGCTAAGACCCATAGTGAAATCCCGGTTTCTTTGAGCGTCATTAAGACCACCCCAGTTTCCCCATTGTGGTCTTCCGTCAAATTGCTTGTTCATTTCAATACCATTAATAAGCACCTTGCCGTTAGCATTATCTAAACCTCTTGGCCTAAAAAATGTAGCGCTAAAGTCAAAGGCTGCAGCATTTAAAAACACATCATTAGATGCCTGTAACAACCCGGAAACATTGGTAGAAGTTCCGTCATCCTGATCCAGTTCATCATCTGCCAGGGAGATAGTCCCTATTTGTGATTGAACTTCAGTAAAATCCACATCCAGTAATATAGGCGTAAGATTTACAATACCTCCCGATTGAATTGTAATAGGCATACGAAGTGTCATATACCCATTTCTTTCCACAAGTAAAACTTGTTCTCCTTGAGGAAGATCGGGGCTTTTAATGGAAAACATCCCATCAGCATCTGTGGTAGTGCTAAAAATACTTTCTTGAATACTAATTTTTGTATCAGGTAGTGGTGTGCCTGAGTTTAAATCTACCACTCTACCCTTTACTTCGGCTTCTTGAGCAAACACATTTGCTATACAAAAACAGCACAATAGTAAAGTTACAATTCGTTTTTTCATTCGATACTTGTTTCTTAAGATTAAGTAATTATTATTAATGAGCGGCAAATTTACATTATTTATAGTAATTATTTACCTTTGGCGCGGCAATTGCCTTACAATTTACATAAACTTAATCTAATTCAGTAATGATTACACGCAAGCTATCCTTAATACTAGTACTCTGCTTTGTTTTTATGTCCGGGAATGCTCAGGATAAAAAGGAATACAAGGTAAATACAGTAGCCTTTTATAATGTTGAAAACCTTTTTTCATTAGAAGATGATGAATTTACAGTTTATCAGGATAGAAATCCAAGGGGGGAAGGTTTTTACTCAAAACCGGTTTACCAAAGCAAAATTAAAAACCTTGCAAAAGTAATTTCAGAAATAGGTGCAGATGTAACAGGTACAACCCCTGCTATCGTTGGATTTTGCGAAATTGAAAATCGTCAGGTTATTGAAGATTTAATTAATCAGGATGCACTTCGTTCCAGCGATTATGGTATTATTC
>JBGTDF010000438.1:0-3177 GCA_041748455.1 Planktosalinus sp. | reverse complement strand
AATCCGGATGATGTATAAAAAATTGCCCTCCCGTTCAAAAGTCCTTCCTTATAATTTAATCTTTTGATCAGAGACCCATTTTCATTATAAAAAGCAGCTTCTCCCTGAAGTTTTCCATGCTGATAATTTGATTTTTCTGTGATTTTGTTGTTTGGATAATAGGTTATTTTTTCACCGTGTAATACATCCTTTTCATATTCTTCAGAGGCAATTATTTTACCTGAATCTTCCTGAAAATATTTCCAGGTTCCTGTTCTGTTTTTACCATCCATAGTTCCTTCGGAAAGTAATTTTCCTTCCGGCGAAAAATACTTCACTTTTGCAATGGCATTATCGGCATTAAATTCTTTGATAACTGCTGGTTGCTTTTTGCAATTTTCACAATAGAATTTAAAAACCCCTACTTCTTTACCATTTAAAAAAGTGCCTTCATAGCGCAGTTGTTTTGTGCCCGGGTAATATTGTTCCCAGGGACCGTTACGGTTACCGTTTTCATCAAACTGGTTGGTTTTTTCCTGGGCTTGTAAACCCGAAAAATGCAAACCGAAAATCAATATAACTAGAAATTTTTTAATGTACATAATTTCATTTAGGTTCAAAACTGCATTTTATAAAACGCAAAAATACATTGTATATTTCAGAGTTGTATCATTGAAAAATCACCTTTTTAATTTTACAAATGAGAAATAAAAAATCCCGAATGTAAGTGGCATCCGGGATTTATATTAATTAAATGTTTTAAAATTTATTTCTTCTTTTTTTGTTGCAGTTGTTTTTGTTGTTCTGCCTGCTCCATCATTTCAGCCATTTTCTTTTGAAAACGGTTCTGTTTTTTAGGTTTCTTTTTATTTTCTTCAATACGCGCCAAAATCTTTTCCTCATCTAATATAAAGAACTTGATAAAGAGCATAATTCCAATTGTAATTACCTGGGAAATAAAGTAATATAAAGATAACCCACTGGCAAAGTTATTAAAGAACACTAGCATAAACAGCGGGGAAAGGTACATGATGAATTTCATGTTGGGCATACCCGGTTGTTGTTGCATTTGCATGGATTGTCCCATCGTCATCATCATATATATAAAAATAGCAATAGATGCCAAAATAGGAAATAAACTTACGTGATCTCCATAAAATGGAATGTAAAATGGAAGGTCAATCACGCTGTCATAACTTGACAAATCATCTGCCCAGAGGAATCCTTTTTGTCGTAACTGAAATGCAGAAGGGAAAAACATGAACAAGGCATAAAACACCGGAAGCTGCATTAAAGCCGGTAAACAACCAGCCATGGGGCTTGCTCCTGCCTTGCTGTAAAGCTTCATAGTTTCCTGTTGCTTTTTCATCGCATTGTCTTTGTACTTCTTGTTAAGTTCTTCAATTTCCGGCTTGAGAACTTTCATTTTAGCTTGCGACAAATACTGTTTATACTGCACAGGCGAAAGTGCAATTTTTATCAAAATGGTCATTACTATAATGACAATACCATAATTGGGTAACCAGGTGCTTAGCCAAGTAAATAGAGGCATGAACAGATATTTGTTAATCCATCCAAAAATCCCCCAACCAAGCGGAACCACCTCATCTAAATTGCGATCATACCCGTCCAATATTTTAAAATCAGTAGGGCCGTAATACCAATTCATGGTGTAAGCCAGCTCTCCTGTTTTAAATTCCAAAGGAAATTTAGTGACAAAGTTTTTTGTGTAGAGGGTATCAATTTCCTCATCTTCCACTAAATTTTCAGATAAAAATCTGGCCGATTTAAACGGAGTGTCGGTTAACAATATGGAAGAGAAGAAATGTTGTTTATAGGCAATATAAGTTACATCAACACCATCATCTTCCTTGCTTTTCCCCTGGCCCAGATAATCATCTTTACCGCCTTCATATTCCCAGATTAACTCCGTATATCTATTTTCATAAGAAACACTTTTTGCTTTGCGATACGCCTGTAATTGCCATTCCATTTGAGCGGGCTCTGAAGTGTTGATTACTGAGCTCAGCCCTTGAGTTTGAACAGCAAAATCGAGCATATATTCACCGGGTTTCAACTCATAGCGATATTCTAAATAACTTGTTTCTGAAGTTTTTAACTTCATGGACAGTATTTGATTGTTGCCACTTTTGCTTAATGTAGGCTCAAAATATAAATCTTTGGTATTCAATAACCTGTTTTCTGCCTGAAATTGTAGGTTTAAAGAGGCGTTACCATCCTTTATTAAATAGATAGGAATAGAGTCGTAAGTTTTAAAATTCTTTAAAGTGGCCTCCACTATATAACCACCTTTGTTACTTATTTTTAATTCTAAAACATCATTTTCTATGGTGGTAACTGCATCTGTTGCAGATGGCAAACTTGCTGCATAAGCAAAGGAACCTAACTGGTTTTTTAAGTTCTCTAACTGCAAAGAATCGTTTACAACAACGCCGGGCTCCTGTATGGAAACTGAAGAAGTATCCAGGATTTTAACCTCTTGCTGTTTTTCTGCATTTTGCTTTTCAACTTGTTCTATCCTTGCTTTTTCTTCTAATTCTTCCTGTGTGGGTGCATTTTGGTATAGCATCCAGATTAGAATTCCGGCGATTAAAACAAATCCGATGAGGGAATTAAAATCAAACTTTTTTTCTTCCATGCTTAAGGTTGTCCTGATATAAATCAGAAGAATATATTAATATTAGTTTTTACTGTTTCTGGTATTTTTATAATCGTGTGCGGCCTGTATAAAACTTACAAACAATGGATGTGGGCTTGCTACTGTACTTTTGTATTCGGGGTGGTATTGCACCCCCAAAAACCAGGGATGTGCAGGCACTTCAATCACTTCCACAAGACCGGTTTCCGGGTTGATTCCGGTGGCTTTAAAACCGGCATTTTCCAGCTGGTCTTTGTAAGCGTTGTTATATTCATATCTGTGACGATGGCGTTCTTCAATATTTTCAACCTGGTATGCATTTGCAACCAGACTGCCGGGGGTTAGTTCACAATCCCACGCGCCAAGACGCATAGTTCCCCCTTTATCAATAATTTTCTTTTGATCTTCCATCAAATCGATCACCGGATTTTTAGTACTTGGATCCATGTCTGTGGAATTTGCATCTTTTATTCCCAAAACGTTTCGGGCATATTCTATTACCGCCATTTGCATCCCCAAACAAATTCCGAAGAAAGGAA
>JBGTDF010000437.1:0-4468 GCA_041748455.1 Planktosalinus sp. | reverse complement strand
TCGGTCTTCTTCCGGTAATAAAAACACCAAGAGCAAGGCAACAACGGTAGTAAGGGTAGCGCCCATTAGTGCAAGAAAAACTTTTCGGTTCTTGAATTGATGGAAATAGTCCAGCATCACAATCGCATTGTCGATCATGATACCGAAAGAAATGGCGATACCGGCAAGTGTGTACAAGTGGATATTGATGTTCAAATACCACGTGAGCAAAATGGTAAACGAGACATTTACGATCAGGGCACTTATGAGAATGAGTAGATATTTCCAATCCCGATAGGAAAGAAATATAAAGACTAGCAGGATCAGCACCGAAAGTGAAGTACGCAAATAATTTTTGCTTAATTCCATTTCAAGAAATTCGGTGGCATCATATTCCAACCGCAGTTGATAACCTTGTGGCATGTTACTGTGTGCCTGCTTCAGGGTTTTTTCAATGGCTTCCTTAAGCACCAGCGCATTTTCACCTTCCCGCACAAAAACAGAAAGGTTAATAGCATTTTGATTGTTGATCCGGAAGAAATGGTTTGCTTCTTCCTCTTCAATGAATACCTTGGCAACATCTTTAATTCGGATGGGTATTCCTTCATGATTGCTCACGAGTGCCTCACGAATTGCGCTTACCGATAAGGCATTGCCCTTGATCATCAAAAATAATTCTCCGCCATTGCCATCATGACTGATGCCTGGGAAATGATTTTTTGTTTGCTCAACAATGGCAGATGTAAGCTGATCAGCCGAAAGACCATACACGTCCATCCTGGCAAGATCATAGAGTACACTTACCTGCATGTTTTCACTGCCGGTAATTTGAATTTCACTTACACCTGCTAGTAGCGCTACTGGTTTTTGTAAAAATTCTTCAGCCTTACGTTTCACTTCATAGCTTGTGGCGGGCCCGGTCACGGTATAAACAAGCAACGGACTCTTTTCTTTTTTTTCTTTTCCCGAGGTTTGAATGATCAGTGGATAAGATACATTTTTTGGTAGTTGTGGATAAACCTGTCGGATGAGGGAAGCTACTTCAAACTTGATCATGGCCATATCCGCTTCTTTATCAAACTCCAGTTGGATACGACCTTGGTTATAGCCCGATTGCGATTCTATTTTTTTTAGGAAATTGATTTGGGATAAAACATTTTCAAGGGGTGCAGTGGCGTGTTGTTCAACAGTTTCGGGACTCGTGTTTGCCATGGAATAGTTTACCTGAAGGATGGGCGCTTTTTCTTGCGGCACCAGATCAACGCGTAAAGAGGGGACGACCAATATGGCAGCCAGGCATACTGAAAAAAAAAGAATGACAATCCGAAAGGGGGAGATCATGCTATAATTTACCAATACGATGGGCAAAATCTACAACCTCTGTAATATTTTTTGCTTTCATCCGCCTGATCAATCTTTTACGATAGGTCTCGATAGAGCTTACTTGCAAACCTAGTTTATTACTTATTTCTTGACTGGTTAAACCAGTTGCACACAGCGCCAGGATTTTGGTTTCGGTTGAAGTAAATTGAATGGGTTTTATATAATGACTGGAGTTGTTTACAAATCGTCTTAATTCAGTACTTAAGAAGTATTGACCTTTCATTACTACTTCCACAGCTTGAAGCAGGTTCGTATCTCGCTTACAGTGAAATCCCTTTACACCAATCTCAATCAGTTGGTTAACCAAATGGTAATTTTCACAATTGGAATGCATAAGGATTTTCACGCGTGGGTACTTTTTACGAATTGCATGGGCTGCATCAATGCCATCCATCTGTGGCATGCGCATATCCAGAATGACTAGTGATATTTTTTGTTGCTGTAGAATGGCTAGCGCTTCCACACCGTTACCTGCTTCGTAGATAATTGGATTGATTTTCTGGAGGATACTTTTAATGCCCAATCGCATGGTGGGGTGGTCGTCAACAAATAGAATAGTGTGGCGCATAACGGAAATTTTAATTGTTCAAATTATCCCATATTTGGGACAAAACCAAAGCGAAATACTTTCAAATTTATTTTGTGTTGCGATACCAAGTTATGTACTGTTTTGTCGTGCGGTTAATTTTAATTTTATGAAAAACATTATTTAAGAGTAAGATGAGGAGGCTAATGTCCCCAAAAGGTTATAGTTTAGTCATGTACGTTAAATAGTTTCGTAAATAATTTATCCAAATCCAGTCCACTACATTTCCATTACAACAGCCTGTGAAAATGTTGTAGGCGGATACCGAAAAGCCAACAGAGTAGGTGTAAAAAAAATTAAAATTATGAAAAGGTTAAAGAATGGAATTGCCTACTTTATTTTCCTATTTTCGATTGTAGGAATGGGATCTTTTGGGATAGCAAGTTATGCCCAAGAGGATGAATTACCAGGAGACGGTACTAAACGCTGTTGTCAGGGAGGCGGAACTGCTAAAATTTGTAATACAGACTGTGGTTGGCCACACAAAGCCTGCACACAAACAATGGAATGTAATGATTAAATTTACAGGTAACGCCTCTCGTCTGGTAACGGGGGGTGTTTTTTTAATCTAGAATTATGGGCAAACATTTTTTTTTTAACGTTATCGTAGTATTGGTGACCCTTCAAGGGTGCCAGAAAAATTCAAAGGACAATACTTCTATCCGTTCGGAGCATGCAGATGGCAAGTTGGTCTTAGATTCAATCCTTTTTTCGTTGCCCCAGCAGTACTCAGGAAATGGAATTATCCAATTGATGGGAGACTCAATTTATTTTATTGACAGAAGCTATGCTACAATAACAGCTTTTAGCCTTGATGGGAAGATTGGAGAAACAAATTTAGGAAAGGGAGAGGGTCCGAATGAAGTAACTGATGTTTTGTATGTCTGGAGACATAGTGATTACAACTATGTTTATTTCCCACCACGAGTTTGGAAGTTTAGTTTAGAATGGAAAATAATTAGAAGTTATGTTACAGACTTTGGAGTGCCTAGAAATCAGGTGGAAAGCTTACTTTTTTCCAAAACAACAAATGAAGAAACCTTGGCAGTATATAAGTTGCAGTTTGAACCGTACACGATGATGCCACTGGCCTACTTAGATGACGATAATTTAATACTTCCTGTGGCATTTGGCACGCCCAATTCGAATGCTTACGAAAAGGAAGAGTACTATCAGAAGGCTCACACAATGGGCTTGTTTAATTCTGAGTTTAATGCAATTAAAATATTTGGTACTAAGCCTTTAAAGTATTTAGATTACCATTTTATCCCAAATCATGATTACACCTATTTCGATTATAGTGATCAGAAATTATTTGTAGGGCATGAACCTGATTCCTTGATCTATGTCTATGACAAAGATTTTAAATTATTATATACTTTTGGTAGGAGTGGTGTAGGGATGAACATGAATTATTTGGAGACATCTACAATTGATGAGGGTTTAGCGAGTGAAAATTATTATTTAGCGAGAGCCAGAGAGGGATATTATGAATATATAAAACACTTTGATGACCTTGGAATACTTTTGCGAACTTATAAAACTGGTTCGGGTGATCTTAGCGCAAAGTACACAATAGAAAACCCAACACGAATTCAATTTTACAAAAACACAGAACTCATTCACGACCTATTTGCTGAGAAGCGATTTAGAATACTTGGATATCGAGAACCTTACTTTTATGCTGATGGAATTGTCGATGAAGAAAATGAAAGATTAGGTATATATCGTTTTAGGTTAAAACTTGAATAGTTTCTTAATAGCCATCACACGAAAAACCTGATGCATAACGGAAATTTTAATTGTTTAAATTATCCCATAGTTGGGACAAAACCAAAGCGAAATACTTTCAATTTATTTTGTGGTGAAAAACAAAGTAGTGTACTGTTTTCTTGAATGGTTAATTATAACTTTTTGAAAACATTATTTAAAAGTAAATGGGGGGTTGATGTCCCCAAAAGGTGACAGATTTTGTGTTGTACCTTTAGTTAAATGACTTAAATTTTTGGAGACTTCCTGCTTGTAAATTGGTGCTGCAACAACCCGGGAAAGTTGCAGGCGGAAACCGAAAAGCCTTTTAACTTAAGAGTAGGTATAAAGAAAATTGATTGTTATGAAAATGAAGTTAAAATTTGCCACAATGATTATGGTCTTGGGAATTGGCTTTATCATTGGCGGCCCAGCAATGCAAGCAAATGCAAATGTGGATGCCTGTCAGGTAAGTATAGGCAGTTGCTTTCATAAAGAGAAGAACTGTTGGCTATGGGGAGGTGTTAAATGTACAGGACAAGGAAGTGATTGTATGCAAACAAGCTGTCATTGAAAAATAAAGAAGGGATTTTAAAATCCCTTCTTTATGTATAATTCTTGAAAACAACATATGAAATTACATGAAAATCTAGCTGTTATCATTATTATTTGTCCATTCTTGTTCTGTACGTATTCATGTAAAACCTCAAGTAAAGAAGACTGCCCCCCTTCTCAAGTATCCAAAAGACTTAATTCAAAAGCATCCTTGTT
>JBGTDF010000436.1:0-2591 GCA_041748455.1 Planktosalinus sp. | reverse complement strand
TCGGTCTTCTTCCGGTAATAAAAACACCAAGAGCAAGGCAACAACGGTAGTAAGGGTAGCGCCCATTAGTGCAAGAAAAACTTTTCGGTTCTTGAATTGATGGAAATAGTCCAGCATCACAATCGCATTGTCGATCATGATGCCGAAAGAAATGGCGATACCGGCAAGTGTATAGAGGTGGATATTGATGTTCAAATACCACGTAAGCAAAATGGTAAACGAAACATTTACGATCAGGGCACTAATGAGGATGAGCAGATATTTCCAATCCCGATAGGAAAGAAATATAAAGATTAACAGGATCATCACCGATAGTGAAGTGCGCAAGTAATTTTTGCTTAGTTCCTTTTCAAGAAATTCAGTGGCATCATATTCCAACCGCAGTTGATAGCCCTGCGGCATGGTGCTGCTTGCCTGTGTCAGGGTTTTTTCAATGGCTTTTCTAAGCACCAGCGCATTTTCACCTTCCCGTACAAAAACAGAAAGGTTAATAGCATTTTGATTGTTGATCCGGAAGAAGTGGCTTGCTTCTTCCTCTTCAATGAATACTTTGGCAACATCTTTAATCCGAATGGGTATTCCTTCATGATTGCTCACGAGTGCCTCACGAATTGCTTTTACCGATAAGGCATTACCCTTGATCATCAAAAATAATTCTCCACCATTGCCATCATGACTGATGCCTGGGAAATGATTTTTTGTTTGCTCAACAATGGCGGATGTAAGTTGATCAGCTGAAAGACCATAAACGTTCATCTTGGCAAGATCATAGACTACACTTACCTGCATGTTTTCACTGCCGGTAATCTGAATTTCACTTACACCTGCTACTAACGCTACTGGTTTTTGTAAAAATTCTTCAGCCTTACGTTTCACTTCATAGCTCGTGGCAGGCCCGGTCACTGTATAAACAAGCAACGGGCTCTTTTCTTTTTTCTCTTTCCCTGAGGTTTGAATGATCAGGGGATACGATACGTTTTTTGGTAGTTGTGGATAAACCTGCCGGATGAGGGAAGCTACTTCAAACTTGATCATGGCCATATCAGCTTTTTTATCAAACTCCAGTTGGATCCGACCTTGGTTATAGGCCGATTGCGACTCTACTTTTTTTAGGAAATTGATTTGGGATAAAACATTTTCAAGGGGTGCTGTGGCGTGTTGTTCAACAATTTCGGGATTAGTGTTTGCCATGGAATAGTTTACCTGAAGGATGGGCGCTTTTTCTTGCGGCACAAGATCAACACGTAAAGAGGGGATGACCAATAAAGCAGCCAGGCATACTGAAAAGAAAAGGATGACAATCCGAAAAGGGGTGATCATGCTATAATTTACCAATACGATGGGCAAAATCTACAACCTCTGTAATATTTTTTGCTTTCATCCGCCTGATCAACCTTTTACGATAAGTTTCTATTGAACTTGTTTGCAAGCCTAGTTTATTACTTATTTCCTGACTGGTTAAACCAATTGCACACAGCGCCAGGATTTTGGTTTCGGTTGAAGTAAATTGAATGGGTTTTACATTTTTTTTGGAATTGCTCACAAACTGCTTTAACTCGCTGCTTAAAAAGTATTGGCCCTTCATCACAGCCTCAACAGCCTGTAGCAGATTGGTATCACTTTTACAATGAAACCCCTTAACACCAATCTCAATCAGTTGGTTGATCAAATGGTAATTTTCACAATTGGAATGCATAAGAATTTTCACGTGTGGGTACTTTTTGCGAATTGCATGGGCTGCATCAATGCCATCCATCTGCGGCATGCGTATATCCAGAATGACTAGTGATATTTTTTGTTGCAGTAGGATGGCTAGCGCTTCCACACCGTTGCATGCTTCGTAGATAATTGGATTGATTTTCTGGAGGATACTTTTAATGCCCAACCGCATGGTGGGGTGGTCGTCAACAATAAGAATAGTGTAGTGCATAACGGAAATTTTAATTGTTCAAATTATCCTATATATGGGACAAAACCAAAGCTAAATACTGTCAAATTTATTTTGTAGTGAAAAACCAAGTAGTGTACTGTTTTCTTGAATGATTCAATTTAACTTTTTGAAAACATTATTTAAAAGTAATTAAGGGAGGGTGATATCCCCAAAGGGTGACAGATTTTGTGTTGTACCTTTAGTTAAATGACTTAAATTTTTGGAGACTTCCTGCTTGTAAATTGGTACTGCAAAAACCCGGGAAAGTTGCAGGCGGAAACCGAAAAGCCATAAAAGAAGTGGCTTTATCATTGGTGGCCCAGCAATGCAAGCAAATGCAAATGTGGATGCCTGTCAGGTAAGTATAGGCAGTTGCTTTCATAAAGAGAAGAACTGTTGGCTCTGGGGAGGTGTTAAATGTACAGGACAAGGAAGTGATTGTATGCAAACAAGCTGTCATTAAAAAAATAAAGAAGGGATTTTAAAATCCCTTCTTTATTTATTATTCTTGAAAACAACCTATGAAATTACATGAAAATCTAGCTGTTATCATTATTATTTGTCCATTCTTGTTCTGTACGTATTCATGTAAAACCTCAAGTAAAGAAGACTGCCCCCCTTCTCAAGTATCCAAAAGACTTAATTCAAAAGCATCCTTGTT
>JBGTDF010000435.1:0-1830 GCA_041748455.1 Planktosalinus sp. | reverse complement strand
GATACCTTCATACTGCATTTGTTCTGCATATCTAATATTTGCTTCTTCATCAAAGCGTGCTTGCAACTCTATTTGAACAGTAACTTCTTTTCCATTTTTCTTTGCATTGATAAGGGAGCTTGCAATGTTTGAAATTTCCGCAAGGCGATAGATAGTAATTTTTATGGTTTTTACTTTTGGATCTAAAGCTGCTTCGCGCAAAAATTTAATTAAATATGCAAAGTTTTGATATGGGGCATACAGCAAATAATCTTTTTGTGCGATTTTATCCAGCAAACTTCCTTGCAAAACCATACCGGGAATGGGCAATGGCTCCTGTTTTTCGTAAAAAAGTTCTTTGATTCCTAAAGTTGGGAAATTCATGTAATCCCTCCGGTTATGATATCTTCCGCCGGGGATAATACTATCGGTATCATCAATACCCATCTTTTTTAATAAAAAGTCCAGTGTTTCCTGATCTATGGTTTTATCATATACCAAACGTACAGGATCCCCTATTCTACGGTCTTTTACACTTGCTGATATTTTTTCTATGAAACTTTTGCCCAAATCACTTTCTATATCCAGTTCTGCATCGCGGGTTATTTTTATCATATGTGCCGAAAAGGACTCATAATTAAAGATATTGAATAAAATACCTAAACAATTGCGTATTAAATCATCTAAAAGAATGATATAATGCTTATCCCCTTCTTTGGGCAAGACTACAAACCGATCAATCGACCGGGGCAACTCAATCAAAGAATACGCTACGTTTCCTGGAAATGTAGTGTCTTCGGGTTTTAAATTAATCTTTACGGCAAGGTAAGCAGCACTATCTTTTAATATGGGGAATTCCTGAAGTTCATCCAACATAATGGTAACCAATGCCGGCCGTACTTTTTGTGAAAAATAATTTTTTATAAATTCGTTCTGTGATTCTGAGATTTCATTCTCTGTAATGACATAAACATTGTGGTTCTTAAGTTGGGTTTGAATAGCATCCAGTATTTCGAGACTTTCTGACTGTTGGTCAATTACAATATTGGTTATTTCATTTAGCAGGTCTTTAGCCCTTATTCCTCCCAGCACACTTTTCCCCCCTTTTCCGGCAAGGTCAATACGTTTGATAGTGGCATAACGAACCTTGAAAAACTCGTCCAGATTATTGGAGAAAATCCCTAAAAAACGAAGTCTTTCCACCAAAGGAACAGAAGGGTCTTCTGCCTCCTGAAGTACCCTCGCATTAAATTGAAGCCAACTTAACTCCCTGTTTATATATTGATTAGTATTCTTAGTCATTTATTTTAAATCTTTTGGAAAAACAGTAGCTATGGTTTTTCCGTTAGTTATGTTTGCCCAGCTATCCGTTTCAAAATCAATCTGAACAAATCCGCATGTGGGTAAATTATTTATGAATTGATTGCCCAGCTTATTTACAAGATGGGTAAGCGCATGGTTGTGTCCAAAAATCATTAAAATATTCACATCATTGGAACACCCGTTAATTTCTTCCAACACATTTCCGCCGGAAAAATCATACATACTGTTTTTGATGAAAAAATTATTCTCGGTCATTTGAAAAGCTTTTTTGAAAGCCATAGCAGTGGTAAGTGCCCTGTTAGCATCACTGCTTATCATTATATCGGGTTTTTTAAAATGGGATGCCACATAATCTGAAACCCTCACCATATCTCCCATACCTTTTTTGTTGAGTGGTCTTTGGTGATCAATCACATCTTCCTCCCAGGAAGACTTTGCATGCCTTACAATATATAATGTTTTCATAGGTATAAAATTAAGGGGATAATCGTTCTATTTTCCAATCATATTCATTTTCCAAAGTATATC
>JBGTDF010000434.1:0-1815 GCA_041748455.1 Planktosalinus sp. | reverse complement strand
CCGTATTTTGCCCATTCTACAGCCAAAGAACGGGTCATTGCCAAAACCCCTGCTTTTGCAGTTGCACTGGGAACTACATAAGCTGAGCCTGTCCAGGCATAGGTAGTCACAATATTTAAAACTGTTTTGTTGGTCTCTTTTTTATCAATCCAGTGCTTTCCAAAAGCGAGTGTACAATTTTTAGTTCCTTTTAAAACAATATCGATAATGGTGTCAAAGGCATTGGAAGAAAGGCGTTCTGTGGGCGAAATGAAATTACCGGCAGCATTGTTTAATAAAACATCCACCTGACCAAATGCAGCTACCGATGCTTTTACCATTACTTCTACTTCGTCATAATTCCTTACATCACAAGCTACGGAAAGGACTTTACCTCCTGTTGCATCTTCCATTTCTTTGGCTGTGGTTTCCAGTTTTTCCAGATTTCGGGAGGTGATCACCACATTTGCACCGAGTTCCAGGAAATAGGTGCTCATGGATTTTCCAAGACCGCTGCCGCCTCCTGTTACTACTATTGTTTTTCCTTTTAGCGCGTCATCGCGAAGCATTTTTTGGTTGAAATTCATTTTAAATATCGTTTATTTTTTTTAATTCTTGTATATCCAACAAATCCTTTGGCCTTCCTGATTTTACTTTACTTATTATTAAGTCTTCGATAGAAAGCACGCGCCATCTATAAACCTTTTGGTTTTCTTTAAATTCTACCAACTTACTTTCTTTAAAGACATCTTCAAACGGTTTGTTAACTGAAAATCGGGTAATTAATTCAATGTCAATTTGAACAGGTGAAAATTTTAGCGAAATATTCTGTTCCCCTTTTAAAACGGAATCTGGAAACTTATCCATGGGATATCCCAAATTTTGAAAAACTTTGAGGAGTTTTTTAAAGTTTTCATTTGTTGGGTTAATCCAAAAATCAACATCAGCAGAATGTCGCTGATAGCCATGAAAATTTACTGCTCCTCCACCCACCATAATCATTTCTACCTCTAGTTTGTTGGCTTCAGTTATAAACTCTTCAATTGATTTATTCCAGTTTTCTGTCAGCATTTTCTAAATTGATGTAAATCACAAAATTATCTGTCTTTTCAACGCTACTTTTAGTGGGAAAGCGATTGATTTGTGCGCATAATGAAAAAAAAAGCCATACCCGCTCGCCACCCGAAAGCTTTAAAAACCCTTCCAGTTGGTGCTTTTTACTTTCTTCTTTGGTTTGGAATTTTAGTTGCATCTTAAGACTTTTATAAATTATTTTATTTTATTTGAAATATTATTCACTTACCGAGTCCATCAAAATCTGAAGCATTTCTATCGCGGCGTCACTGATTTTTGTTCCGGGACCATAGACCGCTACTGCGCCGGCATTAAATAAATATTGGTAATCCTGTGGAGGAATAACTCCGCCTACAATTACCATTATATCTTCCCGACCATATTTTTTAAGTTCTTCAATTACTTGCGGAACCAGTGTTTTATGCCCTGCAGCTAAGGAAGATACCCCTAAAATATGTACATCATTTTCTACGGCTTGTTTTGCGGCTTCTTTTGGGGTTTGAAATAGTGGACCAATATCCACATCAAAACCTACATCGGCATAACCTGTGGCTACTACCTTAGCGCCACGGTCATGACCGTCCTGACCCATTTTTGCAATCATTATACGTGGACGGCGCCCTTCCATTTCTGAAAATTGGTCTGCCATTTCTTTCGCTTTTGCAAATGCGCTGTCGTCTTTTATTTCTTTACTGTACACGCCGCTAAAGGATTTAATTTGTGCCTTATACCTTCCGAAGACAACCTCAAGTGCATCACTGA
>JBGTDF010000433.1:0-4850 GCA_041748455.1 Planktosalinus sp. | reverse complement strand
ACCAATTTGTGCACCTGATTGCAAAGGGTATCTATATCCTGTTCTGTGATCACCTCTTCACCATCTTTTCTGGTGATATAGTCACTGTGTTGCAAGCTTCTTATGTGTTGCCCAGCAATTCCCACCACAACATCTGCAATTTTCATATCTGAAGAAATCTCAGCTGCCTCTACAGCTTGTTGAATAGACTGAATGGTCTGGGTTATGTTGTTCACTACGCCACGGTGCACGCCCAAGCTTTTGGCTTTTCCGATACCCAGGATTTCCATTTTTCCATATTCATTGTAACAACCTATCATAGCAACAATTTTTGTTGTTCCTATATCCAACCCTACTGCGATATTTTTCTTTTCCATATCTTATTTTTTTGTTCCCACTACCTGGCTGTCCAATTTTAGATTTACCAAACTGTAAGAAACTATTGTACTGTCTTTTATTGTTTTTTGATAGAACGCTTTAAAATTTTGAAATTTTTTATCTATGTTTTCCGGCTTGCCGAAAAGTATCTTAAAATCGTAAACCCTAAAATATAATATCAGTTCTTCATTTGCCTGCACATGGATCCCCACCACGTGGTTTTGCATAAATTTGTCACCTTTAATCTTTAACAATAACTCTTTTAATTCGCTATAATTATAGGTTGACGCTCCTGTAATTAAAGGTACCCTGGCCGCATGCACTTTTGAGAGTGGCATCTCCTTGCCATCTTCATCCAAATAAAACGGGGTTCCGGTATCTACTCTTGCAATAGGCTTTCTCTGTTTTATCTTCGCCCCTAAAAGTCCGTCAACAGTTACATACACTTCTGCTTTAGAAACCATTGGGTTACTTTCCAGACGCCGTTCCATAGTATTCAAATCTAAAGTTTCTTTGCCTATGCTCGTAACCTCCTCATTATTTTGTATTAACAATTTATTAACCATGGAAAGGGTGATAAAATGGTTGTCATCTTCCACAAAAACCACATCTTTTCCATGCAAAGTCCGTTGTGAATTTCTCTGGGAACTGAATGCAAAGAGAAACACTACCAGAATGGCCAATACACTGAATTTTATGTAATCCCTGTTAATTTTCAACTTCTAAAATTTGTTTAATGGTTTCCACTTCTTCGCCAATATCCCCTGCGCCTAACAGAAGAATTACTGTTGCACTTGTATTTTTTAATTCTATTCTTAATTGCTCTTTGCTAACAAGTTTTTTGTTTTCGATGCTTATTTTGTTCAAAAGCCATTCAGAGGTTATTCCTTCTAATGGCATTTCACGGGCAGGATAGATGTCCAATAAAATAACTTCATCAAATCTGGAAAGGCTTTCTGCAAAGGCATCCCCAAAATCCCTTGTCCTGCTGAATAAATGCGGCTGAAAAACCACTATATTCTTTTTACCGGGATACATTTCAGAAACGGCTTGATACACCGCATCAATCTCTGCCGGATGATGCGCATAATCATCAATGAGTACTAAATTTTCGGTTTTAATTTTGTACGTAAAACGGCGTTTAACGCCTTTAAAATTAAATAAAGCTTCAGGCATGCCTGTGGTTGGGGAACCTAAACAAATTGCCATGCCCAAAGCTAGGGTAGCATTAAAAAGGTTGTGACGCCCTGGGAGGTTAAGTATTAAATTTTTCAGTTTTGTTTCTGGTGTTTTTAAATCAAAAACATAACTACCGTTCTCTATGCGAACATTTTTTGCTTCATAATCTGAGTTATCTTCAATCCCTACTGTTTTACCATCCAGGGGAAGACCGTTTTTGTGCAAAAGAAATTCCTTATTCTGCACCAAATTTGCAAAGGAGATAAAAGCATCCTGAATATGTGCTTCATCACCATAAATATCCAAATGATCTGGATCCATCGAGGTAATCCCCGCGATAAACGGATTTAACTGTAAAAAGGAACGGTCAAATTCGTCTGCTTCCACCACGGTTATTTCACTTCCGTTGGAAATTAAATTGGAATTGTAATTTTCTGAAACGCCGCCCAGAAATGCGGTTACTTCTTCATTTGCACTTGCCAGTAAATGTCCTAAAATAGCACTTGTCGTTGTTTTACCGTGAGTTCCTGCAACCGCAAGACATTTGGTTTGGTTTGTAACCATACCAAGAAGCGCCGCCCTTTTCATCATTTCAAATCCACGATTTCTGAACTCGTTTAGCAATATGCTATCCGCCGGAATTGCCGGGGTGTATACAACAAGTGTATTAGTATTTGAAAAACTGTCCACTAATGTGCTGTCATCCTTAAAGTAAATCAGTATCCCTTCCTTCTCTAATGCTTTGGTGATATCAGAAGGGGTTTTGTCATAGCCGGATACCATTTTCCCTTTCGCATGAAAATATCTGGCGAGCGCGCTCATACCGATACCTCCTATACCTATGAAGAAAATGTTTTGTGTGTTATCCGTTTGTATCATTTTTAATCTAAACCGCTTTTAAATACATTAATTTTTCCACTTCGTCCACTATTGCTTTAGTGGCATTTGGCCTTGCTAATTTTTGTATGTTCCCGGAAAGCTTTTTTCGTTTCTCTTCTGAAGAAATCAAGCCGATAAATGCACTTTCAAAATCAGCATCCAAATTTTTTTCTTCTATCAAAATGGCCGCATCTTCTTCTGCAATTGCCAATGCATTTTTCTTTTGGTGATCTTCTGCAACATTGGGAGAAGGAATAAAAATCACCGGCTTTCCTGCCATGCACAGTTCAGAAACTGATAATGCCCCTGCCCGGGAAATTACCACATCGGCAACCGCATAGGCCAAATCCATTCTATAAATAAAGTCATGCACCTGTATACCGGGAATTGATTGGTGCTTTTTAAATTTTTCGAAATAAGAAGACCCGGTCTGCCAAAGCACCTGTACTTTTTGTTTCTCAAAAAGAGTTAAACTTTTTTCCGCAAGTTCATTGATCGTCCTTGCTCCTAAACTACCCCCTAGTATTAGCACGGTTTTTATATCTTTTGAAAGTTGAAAAAATGCTTGACCTTCTTCCCTTTTCATAGCTACATTGGCAATATCTTCCCGCACCGGATTTCCTGTTAAAACCAACTTGTCTTTCGGAAAGAATTTTTCCATCCCGCTATAAGCAACACAGATAGTCCTTACCCTTTTTGCAAGCCATTTATTGGCAACCCCGGCATACGAATTTTGTTCCTGTATCAAACAAGGAATATTTTTCCCGGAAGCAATCCGCAATAACGGGGCGCTTGCATAACCACCGGTACCTATTACAACATCCGGCTGAAAGTCAGCGATTATTTTTCTGGCTTTCGCCAAACTGTGCAATAGCTTAAAAGGAAACATCAGGTTTTTACGGGATAAATTGCGTTGAATCCCCGAAATCCATAAACCTTCAATTTCATAGCCTGCCTTGGGAACTTTTTGCATTTCCATACGGTCATTAGCGCCAACAAACAAAAAGCGGGCTTGGGGGTGCCTCGCCTTTAGTTCGTTAGCAATTGCTATCGCCGGGTAGATATGTCCACCGGTTCCTCCTCCTGACAGTATGAATTTATATTGCTTCACTTAATATATCCAGAGGATTTTCCTCCTCGTTTTCTTTTTTAGTCTCTACTCTTTTTGCACTTACACTTAGTATGATACCCAGTGCTAAACAGGTCATCCAGATAGAAGAACCGCCGCTGCTTATCAAGGGCAATGTTTGTCCGGTAACCGGAAATAACTCTACTGCAACCCCCATATTTATCAATGCTTGAAAAACAATGGGTAATCCTACACCTATAACCACTAACTTCCCAAATGCCGAAGTCGCTTTATACACTATAATTACCAACCTGAAAAGCAACCATAAGTATAAAAACATTAAAAATCCTGCACCCAGTAATCCCCATTCCTCCACGATTATGGCATAAATAAAATCAGAAGACGATTGTGGCAAAAAGTTTTTCTGCACACTTTTACCGGGGCCTAATCCCGTTACGCCCCCGGTGGCTATGGCTATTTTTGCTTTTTCTATTTGGTATCCTTCCTCTATATTATCCTGGTCTGTAAAGTTTTCAATCCTGCTGATCCAGGTATCCACCCTGTTGGGCAATAAATCAGGCAGGGCTTTGGCAATAAGGACAAACAACAACAACATCACTGCGCCTACCCCTAATACAATACCCAGGTATTTTACTGGATACCCACCCAAAAATACCAGTACCACCACCATTGCAAAAATTATCGCGGTTGTGGAAAAGTTGGCAGGTAAAATCAATGCCAGGATTACAAAAACCGGCACCCATAGCGGAAGAATGGTTTCTTTAAATGTGATAACCTTGTCTTTGATTTTTGATAAATATCTGGCAACATATACCATCAATACCACCATCGCCAATGTGGAGGTCTGAAAAGTAAAGCCCACTAAAGGAATTTGAATCCATCTACTGGCATTGGATCCCTGTATGGTGGTTCCTTCTGCAATGGTGAAAATTAACAACAGTACCACAACAGGAATACCAATTATTGATAGCCCCCTGAAATAATTATAAGGGATTTTATGCACCCCATAGAGAATTCCAAAACCTAATCCCAGATGCACCAAATGTTTCAGGAGATAGCTTATTGTATTTCCATTCCCATATAAATAGGCAAGATTACTGCTGGAACTATAAACAGGCAAAAATGAAAAGATAGCCAAAAGGGCTGCAATTGCCCAGATAGCTTTATCTCCTTCTATTTTTTTCAAAATCCTGTTCATCTTGTCTTTCTTTAATTTTTATAAATTGCGTACTGCTTCTTTAAATTGACGACCGCGGTCTTCATAGTTTTCAAATAAATCAAAACTTGCACAAGCCGGTGATAACAAAACTGTATCACCGCGTTCTGCTACACGATAAGCAATTTT
>JBGTDF010000432.1:0-2118 GCA_041748455.1 Planktosalinus sp. | reverse complement strand
ACTTAAAGATAGAAAAAATTTTAATAAATCATTTTACGGGTCATGCCGCCATCTATTACAAAGTTTTGGCCAGTTATGAAGTTGTTGGCACTATTACTTAAAAAAATCACCATGTTGGCAACGTCTTCTGCCTTACCCACCCGACCTGCTGGATGATGCTGATGATCGGCTTCGGAAAGCTGTACTTCATGCCTTTTGGCGGCATGATGCAAATGCCCTACTTCGATCCAGCCAGGACTAATACTATTAACGCGCACTTCAGGCCCAAGACTTATGGCTAAAGCATGCGTAATGGCAAACACAGCTCCTTTTGAGGCCGAATAAGCCTCAGTATTAGGTTCTGACATAAATGCCCGTGTGGAGCAAAGATTTATTACAGCACCTTTGGACTGACGCAAATACTTTGTAGCGTACTTTACACAAAAGAAAATGCCATTTATGTTAACGTCTATTACTTTTAGCCATTCGGCAATTTCTAGTTCTTCGATGGGTTTGTTGGCCGAGATGGCCGCATTATTAATCAACAAGTCTATTGAATTGCTCCATAACACGGTTTCATTTACAGCTTCTTTAACCATTTCCGGTTTAGAAACATCCATCGCAATGCACAAAATTTTGTCTTGGAAGTCCTTTAGTTCATTTTTTGCAAATTCAATAGCGAGCTGATCAACCTCCCAAATGGCCACTTGATAGTCATGTTTGAGCAATACTTTACTTAGTGTTAGTCCAATGCCCTGAGCGCCTCCGGTCACTATGGCAGTTTTTGTTTTCAGCTTTCCGTCATTCATAGGCTAATAATAAAGGTTCTACTGTTATTTTAATGGAGGCACGTTTAAACAAGCGATTGCAAGTGTTGCACATTCTTCTAAATGTCCTGACCGGACGGGTCTTACTTTCATTTTTGAAAAAGAAAGTAAGCAAACCTGCCTTGCCGGCCAGGCAGGGAATTCAAGAAAAAACGACGTTTCAGCCCACAGCCCTACGCGCATGGTGTCAACCAAATGCATACAGGTCATGTACACTTTAGAAACTCATTTGGTTGACTATTCTTTGGTTTTTTGGATTTCAGGTAAACCAAAATTAAGTTCTCCATTAAATTCGTGGTAGTACCATAATAAAAAAAACCGGCAACAATTTGACTGATACCGGTTTTTTTAACACTTATCTTATAGTTTTTAAATAGATAATTCTTCTGCTTTTGCTACCTGATGCCGGTCTGCCAGGCTCAATCTGTTAACCGCCGCTTTGAGTATATCCGCAATCATGGTGGCATAATCAATTCCATCGAGCTTGGCCATTTTTGCCAGGTGACCATCCCAACACCAACCCGGATTGGGGTTTACTTCCAGGAGTCGTGGCGTACCATTGTCATCCAGACGCCAGTCAAATCGGGCATAATCGCGGCATTCAAGTCTTTCAAAAAGCTTGACACAAGATGCTACCAGATATCGCTCCGTTTCTTCAGGAAGCTCAGCTGGCACCGATTTTATTTTCCAATAGGGCGAATCGGGTAACCATTTAGCTTCGTAGCCACAAACTCTGGGTAAATCTTCCGGCAAGGCGCTGTAGTCTTCCCTGATAATTGGTAATACCGAATATGATTCTGGCGGATTGCCAATAATGCCTACACTGATATCTTTCCCTTCGAGAAACTCTTCCACCAAAATGGGTTTGGCATAGCCGACTTTTTCGCGCACATACATAATGGCACTTTCCAGGCTATTTACGTCGTAACACACACTATTCTGTGTAATGCCAATGCTAGAGTCGCCCATATTTGGTTTTACAATCACCGGAAAGGTCAGGGTAAAATCAATGAATGTGGTGTCTTCCGGTTTTACAATAAAACCCCGAGGCACAGGAATATCCATTTCAGAGGCTATGCCCCTTACCAATGATTTGTCGTAGCAAAAGGCGAGACATTGTGGATTGCCACCCGTATAAGGAATGCCTAAAATTTCGAGCAGAGCTGGTACGTGAAGCTCCTTTCTTGCTTCGTTATAATACCCTTCGTCAAGCAGATTAAATACAAAGTCAATTTTACCTTTGTTTTTTACCAGATCATTGATCAGTGTATTGTGGTTGTTGAAATAGGTGAATTTATAGTCTTTGAGGGAG
>JBGTDF010000431.1:0-4832 GCA_041748455.1 Planktosalinus sp. | reverse complement strand
AAAAGACGCTCCCAAGGGATGGACAATGTCATTTCATACCGTAGGTTCAAAACACGAGTGCAACAAATACAGTAATGAAAACACAATCGCAATAGAAAATCCGGATGCCAGAATGTTTGGGCTTCCTCCCTTTTTTGTTGGCGAAGAATCCTCACAAATCAATCATGGAAGCATGTATGTTGCTTCAAATAACGATGTAGCTAATTGGCTCCACTCTTACCAAATGGAAAACGCCGCCACAGGGTTTTATCTCGATTGGATTTATGTGGAGAAAGAATCCTCTGTAAAAGGTAGCTGCAGCATATTAACCATGACAGGACATGAAAATGAAGAAATGGATGTAAGTACTCAATATAATTTAAATTTTGAGGAGGGATGGAATATTGTAATCTATTCTATTGACGAAATTTTTAAGAGTGCATCTGGACGTGTATTTCTAACTAAAATGACTGTTTCAACCAGTAAATTTTTTCCGGAAGAAACCCAGGTTTTTTTATTGAATGATAATTAATTCAGCCACTATGAAAAATAAACTTTTTTTTGTAACACTTCTTTTTGGATTTGCTGCTTGTAATGAAAAAGAATCCCAAACAGAAAACAAATCGCTCGATGCAATTATAGAAACCAATACAAAGGTGGAAGAAAATCTTAAACAAGCAACATCAAAAGCAAATGATGGACAAGCTATAGCATCATGGTTTCCAGAGAAATTGATGATGTATCAACTAGATTCAGGTACAAAAGAAATTGGTAAAGGAGCACAGTCATGGGCGAAAGTAACATACAAGCATCCACAAGATTCACAGATGAATGTAAACATGGAAGTGTGGGACGGTAATGGACCGGCAGCCATGGCTGTTAAAAATATGATAGCCTTAAGTCTTGGTGAAACAGGCGAAGAAAGCACTACACAAATGAGACGAAAAGTGTATGAAAGAAAAGGCAGAACATCTGCTGAACGCGAAATCTATCAAAACAAACAAGTCAATATTTCATTTGAGGTAGATGGAAGGTTTTATACAACACTGAGTAGCGACAATAATTCACTGGAAACACTCTGGCAAATGGCAGACCTTCTCGACTTTAATGCATTAAAATAATATAAAAAACAAAACCATGGAAAACGTAAGTTCAAAAAACACAGAGTCATCTGTACAAATAGATAAAAACACGGCAATGATAGCCTACATAACCATCATTGGGCTTATCATAGCTTTTATTATGAATAAAGATAATAAGGACGAATTTACCTCTTATCACATAAGACAATCACTGGGTCTAGCAGTTGCAGGACTTGCATTGGGGATTATTAGTATGATACCCGTTTTGGGATGGATTGTTTACATCCTCGGAATCTTTGTGCTGTTGTATATGTGGGTTGTAGGATTAATGAATGCCATAAACGGCAAGCAAAAGCCTGTTCCTTTTATAGGCCAAAAATTTGAAGAATGGTTTAAAAATATTTAAAAAACCCAGACCCCGCTTCTACTATTTTTAATGGGGATGAAAAAATAGGATGAGGTGGGAAGGTTTGGGATTAAATAAAATAGTAATTAAGATGAGAATAAAAAAAAACCTGCTTTTTCTGATACTATCGTGTATTTTGTTTATCACTAGCAGTAATACTAATGACAAAATTAACAACAACCGGCAACCCATTGAAGAATCTTACTTAAAAGCTAAAATCAATGGAGAGGAAGTATTTATCGACGCACAGGAGTACTTCAATACTTTTTATGGCGAATTGCCAGATGGCAGGTGGTATTTGGGAATTAGTGGAGGAATGCCGGAAGAAGAGAATTTAGGTTTGATAAATTCAATAACTGTTCAAATTTGGCAACTCAACCCTGTAAAAGAAGGAAATTATCAAAACGGGCGCTGGGAAGAAATGGGGATGTTCGGAAATTTATATGTGGGAGTACTATTGGGTTATGCTGATAAAGACTTTGGGATGATGCAATTTGTTACAGATATTGAAAAGCCCCAAGCCACGCTCCAAATTACAGAATTAACTAATGAATATATCCGGGCAACCTTTGGCGGTACTATTTATGATCCCTTAAAAGGAACTTCATTAGAGATTACTGATGGTGAATTATTTGTAAAAAGAACTGATTAAAAATAAAAACAAATGAAAAATCCATTCCTATTTCTAATGCTTCAAGTGTGCTTGATAACACTTTTTTCTTGCAACCAAACTGCTGAAAAACACACCAAGTCAGTAGAGAAAAAAGTAGAAAAGTTTGAAAAATCAGCTAAAGAGGGTTCGTGGCTTCAAGAACTAATAGCCACACAAGCACATACCGAAGAAGAACTTTTGTCTAAACTGCCAATGCAACTTGCCGGGCTTTCATTAAGAGATTCTGGATCCCCCGCTCCTCAAACTGCTTCAGGCACCTACAGCATAAGCCCAAACCCCAATCACGAAACCGAAAACATTTCGATTCAAATTATAGACGGTGCGGGCAATTTTGGTTTTGGACACCTCAACGCCATCCATAAAATGATTTCAATGAACGTTAACAATCAACAAACAAACGGCTGGACAAAAACACTAGAACATAACGGAAATAGAATTTTGCTCAAAGAGGAACTTTTCAAAGGAATTCAGATGTCTGAATTGCAATACATCAAAGATAACAGATACCACATCACATTAGGCGCGAGAAGATATGATAGTAAAAATCTGCTTCAAGCAAAAGAAGATTTAGAAAAACTAAAATTTTAATTATGAACACGTTCAGCTTACATAAAATAAAATATCTCCTTATTTGGACTCTGGCACTACTCTGTTTAAATGCTTGTAAGTCTGAAACCAAACAAACTGCTATTCCAGAAACAAATAGTACTATAGAAAAAGCAGTTTCAAAACCAACATCTCAAAAGCCAGTGTCAGAAAAAATCCCACTAAACAGGCAAGAGTTGGAAGATACATTCCCTTTCAGAATAGGGGATTTTGAAAGAGACTTTTTACAAGTTTCAGAAGATATGGCAACTTCTGAAGGTGCCTTTGGAAATGGAAAAATTCATCTTAAAATTGCCGATGCTGCCGGGCCCTTAGGCAATTCACTCATTACGATGTTTAATGCTTTATTTGATTTAAAAGAAGAAAATCCACCAACAATACAAGTGGAAAACAATTTACGCAATGGCATAAAAACAATCAACCGCTATGAAACAGATACTCAAAATGCAAGCATTGAGTTTATTTATATCGATAGATTTCATATGCTGTTAACTGGAAAAAAGATAACCACGGATGAACTTTGGAACCTGTTTGAATTTGACAACTACATCTCATCACTTCAAGTAATGGATGACTATGACAATAAAAATATAGATAGAAATCATTAATCCAAATTAACCAAAAAATGAAACCAAAAATAGATAGCGGCACCACAAGGCGAGAGTTTATTGAGCAAATGTCTTTACTAGGCTTAGCATCTATGCTGCCGTTATCTTTTTTTAGCTGCGGTAAAGATACTGCAGACATTGATTATCAAGGCTCTGGGCTTGCGCCTTATAAAGTCTGGGAAGAAATGTTAATGGCTGTTAAAACCAGTCCTGATTTTCTTGAAGGAAGAATGCAAACCTTGATAAAAAATGGAAACCCAAAAGAAATGCTTGCCTTTGTAAGGGATGAAATCCATTTGATCCCTCCTGATGCAGGGTCACTTAGAAACATGGCCAAGCTCATGATGTATGGAATTCCCGGTATCTTGAGAAGTGGTTTTGCAACACCAAGAGAAAAAGCCGAATTGCTCTCACAAATGCTAAACCAAGCCGGTATGGAGGCAGAGGTTGTTTACGAGGAAACAAATTTTAAAGAAGAAGAAATAAGAAATTTCTTTTTTAAACCTTTTGAAAGAAAATTTGAACCACTTGTCAATCAAAAAATTATAGATCGATGGCAAGAACAACTTCAGGTCACACCAAACAAAGAGCAAAACTTTCAAATTGACGCAACTGAGAGAGAAAGTAAAGATTTAGCAAGTCATTTATTTACTTTTTTGCCTCAAATGCAACCCAACAGGGTTCACAAATTTAATTTTAACTGGGATAACAGAAGAACGCCTTGTGTGAAGTTAAAACAAGAACTTGAAAATAAATATGCACATCTTTTTGACTCTTCAGTTCCTTTCGGATTCCTCAAGGAAGGTGAGCAAGCAAAAACTAAAACCGCAGACCCGGCAGTTTTTACAGATAAAAAAGTAGAAATTACTCTTTCTGTTTCCAAGGGTGATATAGAAGAAATAGAAATTGTAAAAGGTGAATGGCCGTTACAAGAACTTACAGGAAATCAACTTGTTCTGAAATTTGATTCCGGTTTAAATCTTTTCCAACAATTAACTACCACCATTGGGTCCTTGCAAACCTTTACGCCTTTATTAGCATTACAATCTTTTTCCATGGAAATAGAGAAAATCGAAGCAAACAGTTATTCCGGCAAAACAATAAGCCTGCAGGGAGATGTCATCGACACAGAAAAAGACGAAATTCTTGTAAATGGAATACCACTTTCAATTCATCCTGATAAAGATTTACAGGCAAAAGTGAAAATCCTGAAAATAAATGCAATCCCCGGAAAATACCCCTTTGTAAAATTTCAAATAAGTCCAGAAGACGAAAGTGGAGAAATGGTCGAGGGTCTTTCTGCATCAGATTTTAACATTAAGGTGAACGACAAAGTAGTTACAACCTTGATGCAAAACAATAAGAAAACCCCCAAAGTAATTTTAATGTATGATGCCTCCCTGAGTATGCCGGGAAGCTATTATGGAGAAAACATGACACGGTTTGTCACCGAGCTTGAAAATCAAATCTTAGAAAAC
>JBGTDF010000430.1:0-8422 GCA_041748455.1 Planktosalinus sp. | reverse complement strand
ATTTGGAGACTTTTAGTTTTAAAGAGGCTTCCGGAATACACCTCGATGCATTGGCGATGGATATAAAACTCGATGAAAAAAATACAAGTATCGAAGACCTGGATATCCGGATTAATGAAAACAGGATTTCAGGGGAATTGTTTTTAAAACACGAAAGCATTAATGCATTAATAAACAATCCGGAAAACCTTATTGTAAATGCAGATCTGCCTGAATTTGAAATTTCCTTAAAAGACCTTTTCCGGTTTCAGCCTTCGCTCAGGCAAAATGAATACTTGCGTGCCCTAAGCAGAAAAAATGTTACCGGAAACCTTCAGGTCAATGGAACACTTGCAGCACTTGAAACACCTTCCTCCACAATAAGATGGGGAAACAATACCAGGCTAACTATGCGGGGCACCGTTTTCAATGTCACCGATACAGAGAATATGCGGTTTGATTTTCCGCAGGTAAATATAGTATCCACACGTTTTGACCTGTTGAATTTTGTAAAAGAAGAATATCTTGGTATTACAATTCCAAAGGATATTTCTGTTGCAGCAAGCTTTAGTGGAGATGTGGAAGATATTAATGCCAATGCATTGGTAAAAACCACAAATGGGGACATCCGAGTTAAAGGAAATTATTTCAATAAAAATGAACTGGCTTTTGAAGTGGATATGGATGTAATGCAATTACAACTGGACAAACTTCTAAATAATGAACAATTAGGGGAATTAAACTTAACATTAACTTCTTCCGGAAGTGGGAATAACGTCAATGAACTCGATGCTGTTTTTGAAACTAACATAAGTAGTTTTCAATTACAAAATTATGCCGTTGAAGATTTAACAATAGCCGGGGATATAGAGAATGGTCAGGGTTTCATTAACTCTTCTTATAAAGATGAAAATATCGACCTTGTTTTTGAGACCCTTGTTCAACTGGATTCTGTATCCCCAAGATTCTTAGTGGATCTAAACTTAAAAGGTGCTGACTTTTATGCATTGGGGCTTACTAACAAAAATGTTCGCGGAGGAATGATTTTACGTGCAGATTTTGAAGGTAATGTAGATAATTTTGAAATGGAAGCCACCATTATTGACGGAATTGCTATTTATAACGACCAGACCTATCTTTTAGGCAATGTAGATATGTATGCTTTTGTGCAACCGGACACCACATCTTTAGTGGTATCCAACAGAATGCTCCAACTCGATATGCATTCCAATACAAACCCAAAAGAGTTTACAAAAGCATTACAAAGACACCTGGACACTTATTTTTCTGAAAATGGGTATGTGGCCAGAGTAGACACCTTAGTGACTCCTGTAGAGCTATATTTGAAAACGAGAATTAGTAACGCACCAATTTTGAGGGATATTTTTCTACCCGGTTTACAGGAACTGGATACTGTAAAAATCAATGTGGATTTTCAGGAAAAATTACGTAACCTGACTGCAGACGTTCGGTTGCCACATATTAATTATAGTGGTAATATGGTGGACAGCCTTTCCTTCAGACTGGATTCTGACGCAGAAAATTTTGATTTTGTTCTAGGTTTTAACGAAATCAATGCCGGGCCGCTTTCTATTAAAAAGACCTCTTTTATTGGTGAAGTGTTAGACAAGAGTTTATTTCTTGATTTTAATTCCGTCCATGAAGAAGAAACATTTATTCAGATTAAAACAGAGATTTCAAGAGAAGATGAAATAGTCAGGTTTCATATAGATCCTGCAGAGCTCATCTTTAATAAGAATAGTTGGGTCATTCCGCCAAATAATGAAATATTGCTTAGTGAAAATAAAATAGACTTCAACGATTTCAGGTTAAGCTATGACACCCAATTATTGTCTTTTCGCAGTGACTTGCCTGATGTGGAAAAAGAACATATGGCAATGGAATTTGATAATTTCAGGCTATCAGGATTGTTAAGTTTTCTGAATCCCGAAGAAAATTTGGTGCGTGGCGTGGTAAACGGCGATGTTGTTCTGGAAGAGCTTTTTGGAAGCACCGGTATCGTTGCTGACCTTGTAATAGATAATTTTGAAGTAGTGGAAGTTCCTTTGGGCACTTTAAGTTTAGATGCAAGTTCAATAAGCGGTGATGCCTATGATTTTGATCTATCCTTAAAAGGAGGGAACATTGACCTCGATCTTACAGGGGATTTTCAGGCAGATGAGATAGCAGCGGCTATTAATCTGGATCTTGCTATAAAGGAAATAAAAATGCAGGCTTTAGATGGTTTTACAGATGGGCAATTAACTGATGGAGAAGGAACTATTTCAGGAAAAGTGAAAATAAGCGGAACCACTAAAGAGCCCATATATAACGGGGATTTTAAATTTAACAACGCCGCTGTCAGAGTTGCCCAACTCAATTCTTTACTTAGAATGCCCAATGAAACCTTGCGTGTAGATAATGATGGCGTTTATGTAAACAATTTTACAATCCAGGATGAAAATAATAATAACTTTAGAATTAGTGGTGAAGTCCTGACCGAAAAATTAATTAATCATACATTTGATCTGCAACTAAAAGGTTCAAATTTCCAATTACTAAATTCCACCCGTGACGACAATGATTTATTTTACGGAAAAGCAGTTTTTGATCTGGATGCCACAATTACCGGCAATTTAAATATCCCTAAAGTAAATGCAACCATTACTTTTAAAGACGATACAGATATAACCTATATTATTCCTGAGTCTGAATTGGATATTATAGAAAGGGATGGTGTGGTAATCTTTGTAAACCGGGAAGATCCTGAAGATATTTTGACAAGGACTACTGAAGAATCTGTTACACTTGCCGGTTTTGATATAAGTGCGATTATAAACATTGAGAACGGCGCTGCCTTTAATATAATTATTAATGAAAGAACAGATGATAACTTACGGGTAATAGGGGAAGGAAATCTGAACTTCAATTTATATTCTAACGGTAGAACCACCCTTTCCGGAAGATATCTGGTGAATGACGGCCATTTTGAAATGAACTTGTATAATCTGGTAAAAAGAAGGTTTGAAATTGCCCCCGGGGGAAGGATTACCTGGTCAGGAGACCCTATGGATGCAGATATGGATATTCGCGCTATTTACCGTGTAGAAACCGCTGCAGCACCATTAATGGCGGCAAGATTGGCAGGAGCTGACGCATCTGTAAGCGGTAGGTTCCGTCAGCAACTTCCTTTTCTTGTGTACCTTAATGTAAGTGGCGAATTTATGGAACCACAGCTTAACTTTAGCCTGGATATGCCTGAGGATGAAAGAGGCGCTCTAGGCGGTGAGGTTTTTGGCAGGGTACAACAACTTAATCAGCAGGAAGACGAAGTTAATAAACAAGTGTTTTCCCTTTTGGTTTTAAATCGTTTCTTTCCGGAATCAGGAAGTGACGGAAGTGCCGGCGGTGCCGAAGCAATTGCAAGGGATAACGTAAACCAGGCGCTATCGGGACAGTTAAATACTTTATCTGATAAATTGCTGGGTAAATCAGGAATAGAATTGGATTTTGGTTTGGACAGTTTTACAGATTATCAAGGGGATAGTCCGCAGAACAGGACCCAGTTAGATATCACAGCCCAAAAGAAATTATTTGATGACAGGCTTATCGTAAGTGTGGGAAGTGAAGTGGATATACAAGGGAGCAATCAGCAATCGGGAGAAGAAAGTCCAATTATTGGTAATGTAAGTGTGGAATATCTTTTAACTGAAAATGGAAGATTTCGTCTTAAAGCTTTTCGCAAAAACCAGTATGAAAATGTTATTGACGGCCAACTTATAGTTAGCGGTATAGCACTTATTTTCACACGTGAATTTAACCGCTATGCAGAATTGTGGCAAAAAGAAATAAAAGAAGAACTTCAAAATGAAGAAGAACCTGAAAAGGATAACGAAGACGAAGAAGAAAACGATGATAATTAACACTGGAGGATATGCAGAACAATTTATATAAATACAGCTTTCGCTTTATACTTCTCCTACTTGTTTTACAGGGATGTAGTGTGAAAAAATTTATCCCTGAGGGAGAATTATTATATACCGGTGCCAAATTGGAAATGGAGAGCGATACTGTTGTAAAAGATATTAAAAACCTGAAATCTGAATTGGAAGATGTTATTCGTCCGGAACCCAATTCCAAAATTATGGGAATGCGGTTAGGATTGTATTTTCACTACAAAGCACAGAAGGAAAACCCCGGCTTTATAAACCGTTTTTTCAATAAAAGAATGGGTGAAGAGCCTGTTTATGCATCTTCCGTGCAAACAATAAGATCTGAGGATATACTTATTAACAGGTTGGAAAACAGGGGATTCTTTTTTAGTAGTGTTTTATCAGATTTAGAAGAGAATGAAGATAAAAAGGAAGCAAAGGCATTTTATGAAGTACGTCTTTCAGATCCATATCTACTGGAAAGTTATGTGTTGGACAAGGATACAGTGCCGGTTACAAAAACTATAGATTCTTTAATAGGTGACAGTCATTTAAAACCCGGAGATCGTTTTGATTATTATGCACTTCAGGCAGAAAGAAATCGGCTGGATTTTGAATTAAAGAAAAGAGGGTACTACAATTTTAGTTCTAATTTTTTATTGTTTGAAGCGGATACAAACAGGGTAGATAATAAACGGGTGGAGTTGTTTTTACGTTTAAAAAAAGATGTTCCGTCAGAATCAACAGTACCCTATCAAATAAGAAACGTTACAGTTTATCCTAATTATTCTGTAGGGATGGATAGTATTACCCAGGACACGGTTAGGTTTAGGGAAAAGAATTTTATTCAAAGGGAACTCTTTTTTAAGCCAAAACGTTTAGAGCCTTATATAGTATTGGAAGAAGGGCAATTCTACAATCCTGAAACTTCCAGAAGCACCAGCCGAAGGCTAACATCTATTGGGGCTTATAAATTTGTGAATATTCGCTTTGACGAATTGGATTCGCTTGCGACAGACAGTATAAGATATCTGGATGCAAACATTTTTCTTTCCCCATTAAGTAAACGAGCAATACGTGCAGAATTGCAAGGTGTCACAAAATCCAATAATTTAACAGGGCCCAATCTTGCGGTTTCCCTGATTAACAGAAATCTCTTTAAAGGAGGTGAGATATTAAGTATAACAGGGAGAGTAGGTTATGAATTTCAGATAGCGGCCGGGGAGCAGGAAGGGCTGAATAGTTTGCAATTAGGGTTAGGAACAGACCTCATTTTTCCCAGGTTGTTGTTTCCGGTGACTATTGATAAAAACAGGTTTGCTTATGCGATTCCAAAAACCAAAATCAGTCTTGGCACCGATTATTTAAGACGTAGCAAGTTGTATAGTCTGGGATCAGTAACCTCCACTTTTGGTTATATCTGGCAGGCAAATCGATTTATATCACACGAGTTTAACCCGGTATCCCTTAATTATGTCAATCTTGCCAATACTACCCCTGAATTTGAAGCCATTCTCGATCAAAATCCATTTTTGAGAAATAGTTTTGAACAACGTTTTATCGCCGGTTTTACCTATTCGTTTTTATATAATGGATTAGTAGATCAAAATAAAAAACACCAACTTTTTTTTAATACCAATCTGGATGTGGCAGGAAACTTTTTGAGCCTCATAAGTAAGGGTGGGGAAGATGGGGAACCAAAAACCTTTCTGGGTCTTGAATATGCACAGTATGCTAAGGCTGATGTGGATATTCGGTATCATTTACGCACAGGATATCAACAACGATTTATTACCAGGCTTTATGCAGGGTGGGGAATCCCTTATGGAAATTCAGAAATATTGCCATTCAGCAAACAATTCTTTTCTGGTGGTCCCTACAGTGTAAGAGCATTCAGAATACGCTCATTGGGTCCTGGAAGATTTGATTCAGATGCATCTGAAGGTAGCAGTTTCTTTGATCAAACCGGGAATCTCAAACTGGAAGCAAATATAGAATACCGTTTCCCAATAATTTCTTTTTTAAAAGGAGCTGTTTTTGCTGATGCCGGTAATATCTGGAACACGACCGATGTAGCTACAATACCGGAAGGTAAATTCTCTAAAGATTTTATGAAAGAGTTGGGAATAGGAGTAGGATTTGGTCTAAGGGTAGATATTCAGAGTTTTGTTATACGTTTTGATCTTGCAGCACCTATGCATAAACCATGGTTGCCTGATGGGGAACGATGGGTATATGAATTTGAAAAGCCTATCCTTAATTTTGCTATTGGTTATCCATTCTAATTTATGGAAGCTGTATTTGAAGCTGAAGAAGAAGTAAGAGTATTTTTCAAATATTTCATTTCTTCCAAAAGTTTATCTGCTTCAAAATAAAATACATCACTCAAACTGTCGTCAGATTGTCGCAAATTATAGGCACGCTCAATCAATTGTTTGTATTTCTGTTCCATTTTTTTAAACAGAGCAATACTTGGAGGGGATTTTGTTGCTTTCATTATTTTAAGTACTAGTGGTTACTCTATAAATATCGTAAATTATTCTGTATAACAATTTAAAAAACAAGTAATTAACACATAATTATATGTTAATGTTTTAAAGCATAAAATTTAATTAAAATAAAGCATTATTATTTTGTAAATTTATTTCCTAATGTTAATCCAAAAATCATGAATAATACCTATTCCACAAATTTAAATCTTAAAAATACAGACATTGCATTGCTTCTTCTTAGAATAGGTGTTTCGGGTTTAATGCTCACCCACGGTGTTCCTAAATTGATGAAGTTATTTGGCAGCGAACCTATTACTTTTGGAGACCCTGTTGGTATAGGTATGGAAGCAAGTTTAACCTTAGCTGTTTTTGCAGAAGTTATTTGTTCTGTATTAATCCTTATTGGCCTGGGCACACGCCTTGCGGCAATTCCACTTGCTGTGACCATGGCAGTTGCATTTTTTATTATCCATGCAGCAGATCCTTTCCAAAGAAAAGAACTAGCATTGTTTTTTCTAATTGTCTATCTAGTATTGTTTCTTACAGGTAGTGGAAAGTACTCTTTGGACCATTATATATTAAAACGAAAAGAGAGTAAAAAATAATCTGACTAAAATAAGATTGTTTGTATTTGATTAGTAACCATAATGGCTTGGTATTTGTGTAATAATTAACGATTTCTTTTTAATCAATTATAGAAGAATAGTTATTTTTACCTATAAAATTAATATTCATGAAGTATTTCCTTTTTTTAATTCCCTTTTTTCTTTTTCAAGCTAGTATCTATGCTCAAATAGATAACTCTGGCGGTTTTGGTACTCCTATACCTGCAACTGAAAACAAACCCAATTTAAATTCCCCTTTTTCCACTCCAGCTAAAAAACCAAGTTTATCCAGTAATGAAAATTTCTTTTCGAGGGAGGATACTAAAAAGCCGCTTTCTGAAAGCAAAGAAAAAAACTTTGACATGACTACAGATAATGGTTTAATGACAAAGAAATTTGATTATACACCCAGTTGGTTAAAAAAGGACAAAGAAGTAAAGGAAGAATATTATAGAGGGCAACTTTTAGGAACATTCGGTACAGATAGTAAAACTGTTGAAATATTATGCAGGGACCATCAATATGTAGATGGGGATAAAGTACAAATTCTGGTTAATGATGTTGTAATTGTTCAAAGTGTGAACTTAAGATCTGACTTTCAAAGTTTTCTTGTCGATTTGAAAGAGGGAAGAAATGTGATTCAGTTTCTCGCGTTAAATCAGGGAACTTCCGGACCTAATACCGCACATTTTAAAGTGTATGATCAAAACAACAACCTCCTTACTGAAAATGAGTGGAATCTTGCTACAGGTGTTAAGGCAAGTCTGGTGGTTATTCAAAAAGAAAAATCCTTTTAGTGTAAAAAAATAATAGGAATAAAAAATCCCGGGCATATTCTATATATCCGGGATTTACCTTTCAGCAAAGAAAAAATTTATAAATCTTTATTATTTGCTAAATTTTCTAATGTTTTAACCTGAGATAAGGTATTTCTTATAACGGTAAGATGATTATTCAATACATTTTCGATTTGTGGTGGAAAATGATTTTCGTTTAAAATAGTGCTGTATTCATCTTCACTGGCCTTCTCACCACGAATGCATTCTTCCAACACAGCCTCATCATTGTTTCCTGCTACACTGCTTTTTATGTCCATCCACGTTCTGTGCAAAGAGCCTGCTAGGCTTCCGCTTTCTTTTGGCTTTTCATTTAAACTGTGAATTTCCTTGTCTAGTTCCGTAGCAAAACGATTACGTAGTATAGCCTGATTTTTTAAATAGGATTTAAGGTTTTCATCTTTAGCGTTTGTTATTGCATTTTTGAATCCTTTTTCTGCATCATAGTTTTTTTCCAATAATGCCTGAAGGCTATCTACCAAATTTTCCCTGCTTTCTTCTCTTGCTTCTTCTCTTGTAGTTTTCATTTTCTGTTTTTAAATTAGTTAATACCTAAATTTACATATAACTACATTTAA
>JBGTDF010000429.1:0-1729 GCA_041748455.1 Planktosalinus sp. | reverse complement strand
AACAAATCACTCGCCAACCCATCACTTAAAAATTTTCCTTTTTTAGTGACCAGCAGGATGTCCCCTTCCAGATAGAGCAGGTGTTCGTCCAGATGTTTTTGGGCTTGTTGCAACAGATATTCCTTGTGTTTTTTCCCAAATTCTTTTTCCACCCGGCTTATTGAAACTCCCCAGATAGTTCGAAGGCCGGTCATTACATATTCGTTATAACGGTCTGTTGTGGTGAGGGTTTCGGTTTCTGAGGGCAGTTCGCCTTTTTGAATGGATTGGATATACAACGTATTGTTCCTAACATTCCAACTGCGGTTTTTTCCGTCATAAGAATGCGCTGAGGGACCAATGCCGAGATAGCTTTTTCCCTGCCAGTAAGCGGTGTTGTTTTTACTGAAAGACCCTTCCTTGCCAAAATTGGACAATTCATAATGCACAAAACCATTTTCTTCCAATGTTTCTATGAGCGTGAAAAAATGCGTTTCCGCGAGGGCATCCTCCACCGGCGGGATGATACCTTTTTTTATAAAAGTTTCCAAAGCGGTTTTGGGTTCGACCGTAAGCGCATAACTAGATATATGTGGAATGCCAAAAGACAAGGCTTTTTCAATATTTTGTTTCCAGCGCTCATTAGACATTTCCGGGATGCCGTAAATTAAGTCCAGAGAAATATTTTCAAAATAACGGGTTGCAAATGTCAGACATTTTTCAGCTTCTTGAGCATTATGTGCACGGTTCATCAACTTTAAATCTTCTTCAAAAAACGACTGAATACCGATACTAAGTCGATTAATGGGAGAGTCTGCCAGTTGTTTTATTTTTTCTTCTGTGAGATCGTCGGGGTTGGCTTCGAGGGTTACTTCTGCAGACTCAGCAACTGTGTAATGTTCATAAATGGTGTTGAAAATAAGCGCGAGTTCTTCGGAAGTCAATAAACTTGGCGTTCCGCCCCCAAAATAGATGGTTTCCACTGTGCCGGGGATTTCGTTTTTTCGCAGAACCAATTCGCTACAAAGTGCTTCTACCAATTCCCTTTTCTTTTTCAACGATGTCGAAAAATGAAAATCACAGTAGTGACAGGCTTGCTTGCAAAAGGGGATATGGAGGTATATTCCGGACATTTTTTAATAGTGTTCAGTGATCAGTTGCAGTGGTCAGTAATTTGCTTTCAGTTTTAGGGCTACAGATTATAATTGTTAAATTGGGGCGTTAACACAACTCCATACGCATTGTCTATTCCAGTAATTCCTCCACATTTGGGTCTCCTTCTATATTGCGCATTTGGCGTTCTACCCATAAGGCACGATTAGCAACAAATGCACTCGGCGGATGGATTCTATACTTTTTTGGGTTGGGCAAACTAACGGCTAATCTTGCGGCTTCATTTCGGGTTAAACGTATAGCAGGCTTATTGTAATAATGCTGAGATGCAGCTTCTACACCATATACACCAACGCCCATTTCTGCGATATTTAAATACATTTCCAAAATGCGTTTTTTGCCCCAGATGGTTTCAATCATAAAGGTAAAATAAACTTCCAGTCCTTTACGAAACCAACTCCTGCCTTGCCATAAAAAAACGTTTTTTGCTACTTGCTGTGAAATGGTGCTGGCCCCACGCACTTTTTTTCCATCTTTCTTCTTATTATAATCTAAGGCTTTTTCAATACTTTTTTTGTCAAAACCGTTGTGTGTTGCAAATAGTTGGTCTTCTGAACCAATAGCTGCAAGTTTAATG
>JBGTDF010000428.1:0-8115 GCA_041748455.1 Planktosalinus sp. | reverse complement strand
GCGGAGAGTGTGGGATTCGAACCCACGCGACAGTTACCCGTCGACAGTTTAGCAAACTGCTCCATTAACCACTCTGGCAACTCTCCTGATTTTATGAACTTACGCCGTTAAAATTGCGGTTGCAAATGTAAGTTTTCATCATATATAACGCAACAAAAATACTGTTTTTTTATGGTTTAATTTTAGTGCATTCTAAAATTACTTTTTTTCCATTGCTAAGGGTAGTGAAAAACAAATAGTTATTCCCTCCTTCGGCTATTTTCCATTTCTTCCTGATTTGCTCTACAGACTCGGGAAAATTTCTGGTTGTAATGTTTGCTGTGTTTGAGATAAAAAGTTTAATGTCTTTTTTAGTATACGAAACGGTTTTTTCTATAAAGAATCTTCTCCCGGGAAAATCAATTAGTGTGTCTGAAGTGTATAAATGAGTATTTTTATCTAGTTTATCGATTTTAAAATAGGAAGGTATGGCTTCAAATCCCCCGCTTTTCATTATTGCGGCATTAGGTTCATATAGATAGGATTTTGGGTCCGAAAAAGTAGCATCTGCTTTAATTTTTGGGTCAAAAGAAAATTCTTCAGTAGTGTTTTCTTTTATATTTATTGTTTTGATTACATAATTACCGATGTGATTTCTATTTAAAATCCACAAAAGTTCTTTTACATCATTATTCACTGCAACAATATGAATGGCAGCTACGTGTTTTAATTCTCTTAAGCCAATGCTTAAATCCAGCATTGGAGAGGTTTTTATCATCACTGTAGTTGTTCTGTCAAGCAAATAATCCTGATGCGTTATGACATTAGGCTCGCAATTGCTTAAATAAAATACTTTTCCTTTGGCTTCATGTCGCCTGGAAGGATCTATATAAAGTACATCAAAACTCTTGTCTTTTATACCCTCGATGCCACTTTCAGCGAAGCAATAAATATTTACATTTAACTCATTAAAATTGTGAGCTACTATTTTGGAAAGTTTTTCATCTATTTCAAAATGGAAAACATTTTTGATTTGTTTTGAAAAATAATAACTATCCACGCCAAAACCACCTGTTAAATCTGCGAGGGTTTCCCCTGAAACCAATTTTGATTTATAAGCTGCAGTAACTTCTGAGGAAGTTTGCTCAATACTTACTTTTGAAGGATAGTAAATTTTTTTAGTATGAAACCAGGTAGGGAGCTTCTTTTCTGCTTTTTTTTTACTTTCTATTTGCTCAGCTAAATCACGAATGTCAATATCTTCAAACGGACTGCCTTTTAAGATTAAATCAACAATATTAGAATTAAGATTATTAACTATAAATTCTTGAACTTTAGGATTTAAAATATCTTTATACAAAGTTTAACTATAAGTTTTTGGTGAGCTGTCTTACGATTTTATTTTCCGAAAGAAATTCCTTTGAAATAACTTTTATAACTGTGTAAGCAGGAACAGCTGCTATCATTCCTACCACGCCAAAAAGCAATCCTGCAATAACAATTACCAGAAAAATTTCCAGAGGATGCGAATTTACGCTGTTGGAAAAGATAAGGGGTTGACTTAAAAAATTATCTATGAGTTGGCCTATAATAAAACCAATCATAACATAAATTGTGGTAGGGAGTATTACAGTGCTGAAATCCTGCCCTAAATTGCTGGACATGGATAAGAATATCATTAAGAAAAAGCTGATGAGCGGCCCTAAGTAAGGTATAATATTAAGCAATGCACAAAGGAATGCGATTACTATGGCATTATCGATGCCAAATAACAAAAGAACAAATGAATAAATAATAAATAAGACTAAAATTTGTAAAACCAATCCTATAAAATATCTGGAAAGCAGGTTTTTAATTTTTTCCAAAGAATTTTCAAATCGTAAAACCTTATTGTCAGGCACGAATGTTAGTATACCGTTTTCCATCAATTTACTGTCTTTTAACATAAAAAATGATATGAAAATTACAGAAAATAAACCAATACTAAAACTCCCCAAAACACTTACAAAACTATTTATAAAGTCTGGTATAAAATTAAAATTGATGCTGCTAAAAAAATTGGTATTGCTTAATTCCCTTTCAATATCAATATTTGAATTTGAAAAATAAAGTATTATTTCTGAATATAGATTTTCAAGAGTTCCGGAAAGGGATTCAATATTCAACAAAGATAAGTTATGGCTTTGCTGTTTTATCAAGGGCACAAAAAGGAAAAGCAAACTGATAAAAACCCCGAAAATGAGAATCATGGTGATTAATACTGCCATTATATTTTTAATTTTCAGTCTTTCCCTTAAAAGCAATATGATGGGCCTTCCTATCAAAGTTACTACAGCTGAAATAGCGAGATAAAATAATACACTTTGTATTTTATATAAAAACCAAAAAACAACAACAATTCCAAAAAGCACAAAAACTGCTTTAAGTATTCCCTTGGTTATTGTTTTTGATTCCATAAAATAAAGATACTATTTTTCTATTGTTAATTAGAGTGTCCTAATATAATAACCCTAATTTTCAAAAACATATTTTATAATATTTGCTCCCATTTGCAATGCTTTTAGGCGTACTTCTTCAGGATCATTATGAATTTCTTTATTTTCCCACCCATTGCCCAGATCACTTTCATAAGTATACAATAAAATTAGCCTATCTTCTTCAAAAATACCAAAAGCTTGAGGTGGTTTGTTATCATGTTCGTGGATTTTTGGTAGCCCATTTGGAAATTTAAATTGGTAATTAAAGATGGGGTGCGAGGCGGGTAGTTCAACCAGTTCCTTATCCGGAAAAAGTTTTTTCAACTCCGGACGGAGAAATTTATCCATGCCATAATTGTCGTCAATGTGTAAAAAGCCTCCGCTCAATAAATAATTTCTTAGGTTGGAAACGTCTTCCGGAGTGAAAAATACATTTCCATGCCCTGTCATATGAACAAACGGATAATTAAAAATTTCAACACTGGAGGACTCCACTGTTTGCGGGGTTTCTTTTATAGTAGTATTGATTTGTTGATTGCTAAATTTTATAAGGTTAGGCAGTGCGGTAGGGTTAGAATACCAATCCCCGCCACCGTTATATTTTAATACAGCAATTTCCTGAGCGTTAACTGCAAAAACAAAGAGAAGCAGGAGGGAAGTAAATAATTTTGTTATGGAATTAGTAAAGTTCATTGTATTTCTTAATAAGTAGTTGTGACATTTTCATCTACAACGATTATAAAATCAGCTTTTCCCAAATGCTCCTCATCCAGAGTTTCCAATTGGCTTTGGGTAACCGTTGAAATGGTTTTATAGATTAATTTTGGTTTTTCCCTTTTCAGGTACCATAAAATGCCTTCATAATAATCACTATGGTATGCACCATTAAAATGCAGAAAAAGATATCCTTCTTTATAGTTTTTAAGTATGAAATGTGCCATGGTGGCATCTTTTATAGCTTGAGCCATTACCAGTTCCGGCGTGCCGTGGTCTCCCATCATGGTTAAAATGTTTTTATAGGTGGGAAGTTCGGGGTCAAAAGCAATTGGTAATGGGGCAATCCAGTTTTTTTCTTCCGAAGAAAGGGTGTCCAAAACACTAAATCCGTTTCTAAAAACCAAATTTGCATACCTTCTGGGGATATTTGTGGCTATAAATTCTAAATTTTCTTTTTTAGCTATTTCCAGCAGGGGTTTATAATCTGTTTTATAATTACTCCATAATCTGGCCAGGGTATCTAAACCCTTTTGGTCAATTTCTCCACTTAAATACTTGTTTAATTCTTCCTGATTGTCCCTCTCAAACATTTCCGCACCAAGAATCAAGTTTCCTGACTTATTTAAATCTGAAGTAAGCTCATATTGAAGCCAATGTGCAATAGCGCTATTGTGCTGCTCCCCGAAAAGAACAATATCACTAACCTTAATTTTTTCTAGAATATTGTTATAATATTTTTCTTCCCCTGAAGCAGTAAAAATAGAATATGCTTTTTTATGCTGAGCAAATAAGAACGTTGAAAAACATAAAAAGATAATTAATGGTATTTTATTCATTAGATACTGTAATTTTATTACTTGCGAATTTAAAAAATAAAAACCGGCCTATTAGAAACAGGTCGGTTTTTTATATTAATATTTTGTTTTAAACTAATCTATACTAGCCTCTGCTTTTTCTGTGCAAACACAAGTACATTTTTTACCATCAATAACAGTTTCCATTTTGGTCTGAGCCTGCACTGGAGTGCCACGTTGTACACCATCAATGGATGCATTTTTAGCTCTTTCTCTTTCTAAATGTAATTGATTATCTACATTTAGTTTTTTATCCTCAACAAGAATATTGGTTTCGGTACCTGCTTTTATAATTCTCTCAGAAGAATCCTGATTGGTTTTATCTGTACCTTCCACCTGAATAACACTTCTTTTTTCTGTAACTTCCTCAGCAACTACGGTTTCTACGTCAGTGCCCTTTACCACGACTTTAGTTGTAGTCGTTTCCTTCTCCTTATTTTCATTAACTTGAGCTTGCATATTACTTGTGAATACAAGGAATCCAATAGTAAGAGTAATCATTAAAATACGTTTCATAATTTGAGATTTTTAAGGTTATTTATGTTGTAAATTTAAAGCTAAAAAATGTTAAAGAAATACAATAAAAACATAAATAGTTCCCAAACAGTTAATTTAAGGACAAATTTATTTTATCTGTTTACTTATTAATTAATCAGTTAGTAACTTCTATATGCCTTATTTTTTTATTTTAGCAGAATTATAAAACTAACCAAAACCAAATATGGAAGAAACAACTACTGCCTCAAAAAAAGGATTTGTAAACAAAGCTTTGGATTTTATTGAAAAATCAGGGAATAAACTCCCAGACCCCGCAATTCTGTTTTTTCTTTTAATGCTAATTGTTTGGGTTCTTTCTGCAATTTTATCTACAATAAATTTTGGGGAAATTGATCCCAGAACAGGAACACCCCTGCAGGTTATTAACCTTCTGCAAGGAGATCAGATGGCCTCTTTTCTGGCAAATATGGTAACCACCTTTACAAGTTTTGCGCCATTGGGAATTGTGCTTGTTGCCATGCTGGGTGTTGGTGTTGCAGACTATTCCGGTTTTATCAATGCCGGATTAAAGTCCATGCTTAACATTACACCAAAGAAGCTTTTGACTCCTATGTTAATATTAGTTGCAATTGTTTCTCACACAGCTGCAGATGCGGGATATGTTTTGGTAATTCCTCTTGGGGCAGTAATTTTCTATGCTGCCGGAAGACATCCTCTTGCCGGAATTGCTGCTGCTTTTGCCGGGGTATCCGGTGGTTTTAGTGCTAATTTTATCCCTTCCGGAATTGATCCGCTTTTACAAGGATTTACACAATCTGCCGCCCAGATAATAGATCCTTCTATTGAGTTAAACCCTTTAAATAACTGGTTTTTTACAGGTGCTTCCACGTTATTGATTGTTTTGGTAGGTTGGTATATCACTGACAAAATAGTGGAACCCAGATTAAAAAATGTGCCTGTAAAAATTGATGATGGGGAAGAACCAAAAATGGAAAGACTTACTGCAAGAGAAAAAAAGTCTTTTAATGTGGCTACTTTGGTAATGCTTCTTAGTTTAGTTGGACTTTTCTTCTGGGCTTATCCTGCAGATTCCTCTTTAAGAGCTCCTGACGGCGAAATAACATCTTTTGCAGCACCTTTAATGCGGTCCATTGTCCCTTTAATCTTTATAGTTTTCCTTATACCGGGGGTGATTTATGGAATGATGTCAGGAACTTTCAAAACATCTAAAGATATTATTACAAGCATGTCCAAGTCCATGACTTCGATGAGCTATTATATTGTGATGGCATTTTTCTGTGCTTTGTTTATAGACGCATTCGGAAAATCAAACATTGGAGCTTTACTTGCACTTAAAGGTGCTTCCGGTTTAAAAGCCTTGGCATTAGCTCCGGAGATAACCATAGTGGGTATTGTTTTATTGACGGCTGCAGTGAATCTGTTTGTTGGTTCTGCTTCCGCGAAATGGGCTTTAATTGCACCTATTATGGTGCCTATGTTAATGCAACTGGGTATTTCGCCAGATTTAACGCAAGCATCTTACAGGGTTGGGGATTCGGTCTCCAATATTGTAACCCCACTTATGCCATATTTCCCTTTGGTGGTGGTTTTCTGTCAAAAATATGTCAAGAGCACCGGTATTGGGACCCTGGTTTCTATGATGATTCCATACTCCATAGTGTTTACCATAACCTGGACATTGTTCCTGCTCGCCTACTGGGCGCTCGGGTTCCCACTGGGATTACAGTCCACTTATGAGTATTTACCATAAATAATTTAATTAATTTAAAATTCTAAAAAGATGTCCATATATATTTTGGACATCTTTTTTTATTCGTGTTTAAATTTGGTTTTGAAAGATTATATTTGCACCCTTTTAAAACCATAATATATGAAAGCAGGAATCGTAGGTCTTCCTAACGTAGGTAAATCCACTCTTTTTAATTGTTTGTCCAATGCCAAAGCACAAAGTGCAAACTTTCCGTTTTGTACTATTGAGCCAAACATAGGCGTGGTGAATGTTCCGGATCCAAGATTACAAAAACTGGAGTCCCTGGTGAAGCCGGAGCGAGTTCTTCCGGCAACAGTGGAGATTGTTGATATCGCCGGATTGGTAAAAGGAGCAAGCAAAGGGGAAGGACTTGGTAACCAATTCCTTGGAAATATAAGGGAAACCGACGCTATTCTTCATGTATTGCGTTGTTTTGATAATGATAATATTGTTCACGTGGATGGTTCTATAAACCCAATTCGCGATAAGGAAACCATTGATATGGAATTGCAGTTAAAAGATCTGGAAACTGCCGAAAAGAAACTGGAAAAAGTAAAACGTGCTGCAAAAACCGGTAATAAGGATGCACAAAAGGAGGAAGCGGCTCTACTGAAAGTTAAATCAGGATTGGAAGCCGGTATTTCCATACGCGCCATCGATTTAACAGACAGCGAAAGGGAAGAATTTATTACACCACTTCAATTTATAACAGACAAACCGGTACTTTATGTGTGTAATGTAGATGAGGAAGGTGCTGTAAACGGAAATGCATATGTGGACAAAGTAAAGGAAGCCGTTAAAAATGAAAATGCCGAGGTAATAGTTCTGGCCGTAGGTATAGAAGCAGATATCACCGAACTTGAAACCTTTGAAGAGAGACAGTTGTTTTTAGAAGATTTAGGTTTGGATGAACCGGGCTCTGCTAAAATGATACGTTCTGCGTATAAATTGCTTAACCTTCAAACTTATTTTACGGCGGGTGTCAAAGAAGTAAGAGCCTGGACTATTCCTATTGGTGCAACAGCACCACAGGCTGCAGGAGTTATTCATTCTGATTTTGAAAAAGGTTTTATTCGTGCTGAAGTTATTGCTTATGAGGATTTTGTTTCTTTTGGCAGTGAAGCCAAAGTAAAAGAAGCCGGAAAAATGAGAGTGGAAGGGAAGGAGTATATCGTAAAAGATGGGGATGTGATGCACTTTAGGTTTAATGTATAGATCTAAATTAGAATAAAAAACCCCGCTCCTGAGAGCGGGGTTTTTGTTTTTATTTTTTCCTTAAAATATAGGCATTTGCCTTATCTCCGGTGTTTCTGTTTCCGGAAGTATTCAGTTGCACGATTCGGTTTTCTTCTACCTTGTACATAAAAGGACCGTCTTCAATACCTCCAAGAATAATCATCGACCCATCATCAGACCAGGTTATGTTTCCGGTTTGCTCTAAATAGGCATTATCTACCCCTTTTCGTAAGGTTTTGAGCACATATACATCATCTTCAATACGTAATTCTGTATCAATACCTTCACAATTGGAACAAGGGAGCATCCCTACATAAGTACCTGCCCAATCCAGGGAAGTTTGGGAATTATGCATATCTGAACCTCGAAGCTCATCCATTTCCATATTTACGTTGTCAGTTTCAGCATCTGTTTTTTTAGTATTGTTACAACTGTATAAAAATGCAATTGTAAGCACAGATAAGATTAATTTTTTCATGATTATATGTTTGTAGTTAGTAATTGTTAAAATTAAACTATTAAGTCGTCAATAGAGTTTATAAAAAACTAATGTTTTAATAAAGGTTTCTTAAATGTAATAATT
>JBGTDF010000427.1:0-1925 GCA_041748455.1 Planktosalinus sp. | reverse complement strand
GAAAAAAAATAATCACTGACGAACACAGTGGCAGAATTTTGGTGGACGCAGAACTTGCAGAAGAAGAACGCATAAAAATGGAAAAGTTTTTTGCAAAACTTTAATCTCTATAATATATAAATTTATAAAGCCTTCTCGTTACCGGGAAGGCTTTTTTTTGTAACTTAAGTTTGTAAGTTATAATCCCACAATTCGTCTTAAATCAAAAATTGGTTATGAAAAAAATCTTATTTCTATATCCTGTCCTATTATTTTTCTTTATCTCAGCTTCTTGCCAAAACACATCGCAAACCAATAAAGAAGAGGAAAAAATCAAACAACAATCCATAACCCCCGTTCAGACGGAAGAAGAAAACGGTTTACGAAAAGCCTACTTTGCAAGTGGTTGCTTTTGGTGTGTGGAGGTTATTTTTGAAAGTGTGCACGGCGTGAAAGAATCCATTTCAGGTTACTCGGGGGGGCATACTAAAAACCCAACTTACGAATCCAGCAACACGGGAAGAACCGGTCACGCAGAAGCAAATGAGATTATTTATGACCCTGCTATAGTTAGTTTTGAAACCCTCGTAGATGTCTATTTTAACTCGCAAAACATTACCCAGGTTAACGGACAAGGCCCGGATAACGGTTCGCAGTATCGCTCTATACTGTTTTATCAAAATGCAGAAGAAAAAGAAATTATAGATAAAAAAATAAAGGTATTAAACGCAGATCTCGGGGGAGATAAAGTTGCGGCACAAGTACTTCCTTTTGAAAAATTCTGGATTGCAGAGGAATACCATCAGAATTATGAAAAAAATAATCCCACCAATTCCTATATACTAAATGTTTCCATTCCCCGGCTAAACAAATTCAAAGCAAAAATGCCTGAAATATTAAAGGAAAACAATTAAAGTAAAAAACTGCTAACACCTTATTTAGTTGCTTTTATAAATCTTTACGTTTCTTAAAAATTAACACTATTGCTATAATATATAACGTTTTTAGACGAATGACGTTAACAATCAGTTAAAGCAATTCAGGTTTTTAATTTTTTGCTTATCTTTAAAGTATACTAACTAATACTTAAAAATCATGAGAGACTTAATTTGGCTTATAGTAGTTATCCTTATCATAGGATGGCTTGTTGGATATTTCGGATTTGGCGAATCTGTAGGAAGCTTAATTCACATTTTATTGGTTTTAGCTATTATCGGGATTTTGTACCGTTTAGCTACCGGAAGAAGACCTTAATTATTAAATGGGTCTAATTGAATTTTAACTTTAAACATTTTTGTTTTATGAAACGTAAAATTTTCAGCTTATTTTTTGTTGTATTATTTTCATTTGCATATACAAGTTGTCGCGAAAAAACACCGGCAGAAAAAATTGAAGATGGTGTAGAAGAAGTTGGCGATGGTATAAAAGATGCTGTTGATTAATAATTTATACTTATAAAACCTAACCCTTTCCATTCCTTTGGAAAGGGTTTTTTTATTACATTTTTTCAAGGGACTACAAATTAGGTATTGAACTTTTGTATATTTACAAAAAAGTCTGTTCCGTGTGTAAACCTATACTTTTAGCATTACTGCTTTGCTTTATTATCTCTTGTAAAAACAACAAAGAGCCTCAGGAATCTGCAACATTTATTCCTCTGGAAACGCCTCAAATGATCGCCTATGCTCATGGGCTGGAAGAATGGGATAAAGTCTCCCAAATTAAATTTACTTTCAACGTGGACCGTGGTGAAAATCATTTTGAACGTTCATGGATCTGGAAGCCTAAAACAAAAGATATTACGCTCATTACTGCAGAAGACACACTACAATACAACCAAAACACCATGGATAGCATTGCTTTAAAAGCAGATGTAAACTTCATCAACGATAAGTATTGGTTACTGGCCCCCTTTAATCTCGCCTGGGATGAAGGCACCACCTTCA
>JBGTDF010000426.1:0-7832 GCA_041748455.1 Planktosalinus sp. | reverse complement strand
GGTTTCTTCTATGTGATCGCCATCTACATTGGAGATATAATGAATGTTTAGGTGATTTTTGTAGAAGGTCAATGCTTCGGTAACCATATCCGGTCCCAGATCACTTCCGCCGATGCCTATATTGACAACATCGGTTATTGGTTTCCCTGTGTAACCTTTCCACGATTTATCGATAATACGTTTCGAAAAAACCCGCATTTTTTTGAGGGTATGCTTTACCTCTTTGGGCATTTTTTCAAAATTGCGCAATGCAGTATGCAAAACTGCACGATCCTCGGTTTGATTAATCTTTTCTCCTGAAAACTGTGCCTCCATGGCGCTTTTCAGTTCCACTTCTTCCGCGAGTTGGAATAGTAACTCCAGAGTTTTGTGAGTTATTCTGTTTTTGGAGTAATCCATAAAAAAATCTTCCCATTCCAAGGAGAATTTCCCAGCTCGTGTACTGTCTTCCGCAAATAATTCTTGCATTTTTCTGTCTTTAATTTCAGAAAAATGCTTTTGCAAAAGTGCCCACGCCTTAGTTGTAGTAGGATTTACCGATGGAAAACTCATGCTTTATTCAATTTGTGTGTTTTGTAGTACTCAATTAATCCGTCAATGGGCCTTCTCACGACCTTGCCCAGTTCCAAATGGTACCTGTTTAAACAATCCCTAATGATATCTTTGGAGAAGTGTGCTATGGAGCCAATAAAATGAATGGGCACCTGCTGTGCTTCTTTGTAACATAAAATGCGGTGTTCTATAAATTTGAGGACACCTTCACTTATGAGGTTATAAAAATAACCATTTACTTCTTCACGGGTGAAAATAAATTCGGCAAAGGAAGCTAAATAGGTGTTTGGATTTGGTCTTTTATACAAATTGGTTTTGATAACATCCGGATTGAGGTCAAACCTTTTCTCAAAATCCAAAGCGATCTGGGCAGGCATTTTCTTGTAAAAATAATCCCTGATAAGCCGTTTGCCAAAATAATTGCCACTTGCTTCATCCATAAGAATAAAGCCCAGGGAATCGACATTGGTTTTTGCTGTTTTTCCGTCAAAATAACAACTGTTTGAACCGGTGCCAAAAATACATACAATTCCGGGCTTATCTGTCACTGCGAGGGCTGCAGCAACCATATCCTCATCCACCGTAACTTTGGCGGTTGTGAAAAGTGAAGAAAGTATTTTGTGTAGTGTATTTTTAGGGGTTACAGTCCCGCATCCGGCACCGTAAAAATCCAGAACCTCAACTTTATCAAAAACTTCTTTTAATTCGTTGTTTTCTAGTATGCGAACAAGAAGCTCTTCTTCAGGTACAACTGCCGGGTTTAAACCTAAAGTGCGGGTTTTAAAAATTATATTCCCTGATGTATCTAATAAAACCCAGTCGCACTTTGTGGACCCGCCGTCTGCTATTAAGGTCATAAACTATAATTTAGCAACGTGTTCTGCTAAATCCAACAGTTTTGCTGAATAGCCATACTCGTTGTCATACCAAGCCACTAACTTAAAGAAATTATCGTTAAGGGCAATACTTGCTTCTGCATCAAAAGTGCAAATATGTTCATCAGAAACGAAATCCTGTGAGACCACCGCTTCCTCTGTATAAGCAACCAAGCCTTTGTAGGCGCCATTTGCTGCTTTTTGAATTACTTTTTTAACTTCGTCAAAAGAAGCTCCTTTTTCGGTGCGCACCGTTAAGTCCACAACAGAAACATTAGCTGTAGGCACCCTAAATGCCATACCGGTAAGTTTTCCTTTCAGTTCAGGAATCACTTTAGTCACAGCTTTTGCCGCACCGGTAGATGCCGGAATGATATTTAACAAAGCGCTTCTTCCGCCCCTGTAATCTTTTCGGGAAGGGCCGTCCACGGTGAGCTGGGTTGCTGTGGTAGCGTGTACGGTGGTCATCAGGCCTTCGACAATTCCAAAATTGTCATTAATAATTTTTGCGAGTGGTGCCAGACAATTGGTTGTACAGGATGCATTGGAAACAATCGTGTCTTCTGCTTTGGTATCTTTGTGATTCACGCCCATTACAAACATAGGCGCATCTTTGGATGGAGCTGAAATTACCACTTTTTTTGCCCCGGCATCGATGTGTTTTTGGGCAGTTGCCAGTTCCGTAAAAAATCCTGTGCATTCTATGATGGTATCTGCATTTATGTCTCCCCATTTTAAATTTTCAGGTTCACGTTCTGCCGTGACACGCACGGTCTTTCCATTCACAACAAGATGCCCGTCTTTCGTGGAAACTTCACCATCAAATCTTCCGTGCACGGAATCAAATTTTAATAAGTATGCCAAATGCTCCACATCCAGCAAATCGTTTACCCCAACCACTTCCACATCTTCACGTTGTGCGGCTATTCTAAAAACCAATCTGCCAATCCGGCCAAAGCCGTTAATTCCAATTTTAATCATAATATTGTTTTATATCGACGTTATGTCTGCTACCCTTAGCAGCTCTATATCTATTTTTTGTTTTTCTTTTATTGCTTCTTCAAAGGGGACCTGTACCATTTTATTGTTTTGGGTGCCTATCATAATATCCCGTTTTCCATCCAGTAAAGCATCTACCGCTGCAACACCCATTCTGCTGGCAAGCACACGGTCGTAGCAACTAGGCGAACCACCTCTTTGAATATGACCCAAAACAGTTACCCGCACATCATATCCTTCTAAATTATCTGTTATAAAGTCTGCAAGTCCAAAGATATTTTTTCCAATCTGGTCCCCTTCAGAAACCACAATTATACTGGAAGTTTTACCTGATTTTTTGCTTCGTTCCAGCGATTCTATAAGGCGCTCTTTTCCCAAATCTTCTTCGGGAATGAGGATTTCTTCTGCTCCTGCACCTATTCCCGCATTCAAAGCAATATGCCCAGCATCACGACCCATTACTTCCACAAGGAAAAGCCGGTTGTGTGAGTTTGCAGTATCCCTTATTTTATCAATGGCTTCCACAACCGTATTTAATGCGGTGTCATACCCTATGGTATTATCTGTACCGTGAATGTCATTATCTATGGTTCCCGGTAGGCCCACAATTGGAAAATCAAATTCTTTTATAAAAACACTTGCCCCTGTAAAAGTGCCATCGCCACCAATTACTATTAAAGCGTCAATACCTTCTGCAACAAGATGCTTGTGGGCTTTTTCACGGCCTTCCTTTTCCATAAAATCCTTGGACCTTGCCGATTTTAAAAATGTGCCACCGCGGTTGATTATATTCTTAACGGAACGGGCATCCAGCGCTTTGAAATCCCCTTCTATAAGCCCCTGTAGTCCTCTAAAAACGCCAATACATTCTAAATTGTGATAAGCACATGAACGCACGACAGCTCTTATGGCGGCATTCATTCCAGGGGAATCCCCACCACTGGTAAGGACAGCGATTTTTTGTAGTTTTTTTGTCATGATGGTAAAGCTAAGCCAATTCGCTCATTTAAGCAAAAAGTTAATCAAACTCTAACGTTTTCGATTGAAAGTGAATACAGTATTCGCGTTACTAATATTACAAAATTTTTTATTTCCAAAACATAGAATTTTGTAGAGTACAAAAAAAAGGAGGCACTAATTCTCCTATTCCCCTTGAAATTTTTAAAATCCCTCTTATTTATTTTACGTAATTTTACAATAAACCTATATCTGGAACTTTAATTTTATGATGGATTTATTGCGTGAAAACTTTGGGGCTTTTTTTGAAGAGGCATTGCTTCAGGAAATTAAAGATACCGGCATATACAAAGAAGTTCCGGAAGGGGATACACTAATTGAAATTGGGACTTATGTAACTGCGATGCCGTTGTTGATTTTAGGTGCTATAAAAGTGATGCGCGAGGATAACGACGGGGATGAATTGCTACTTTATTTTCTCGAAAGAGGGGACACCTGTGCCATGACCTTGAGTTGTTGTCTTGGTCAAAAGAAAAGTGAGATAAGAGCCGTGGCAGAAACCAATACCTCCCTTATTATGATCCCCATCCAAAAAATGGAAGAATGGACGGCAAAATACAAATCGTGGCGAAATTTTGTATTTAACAGCTATCATGATCGTCTTAATGAGATGCTGGAAACCATAGACAGTATTGCCTTTTTACATATGGATGAGCGCTTGTGGAAATACCTGAAAGAAAAAGTGCGCATTAATAAAAGCAAAACGATTTTAAACACCCATCAGGAAATTGCTTATGACCTGCATACATCCAGGGTGGTGATTTCCCGTTTACTGAAGGCACTTGAAAACCGTGAAAAAATTAAATTACAGCGCAATGCTATTGAGGTACTATGATACTTTATTGTGTAACTTTTGTTGCAGTAAAAACCAATATGGCATGGTATTTTTGCACTGTTAATTTGGATATATGGAAGTAATGGAAGTTTTTGGATACCTGGGGGCCCTTCTTATTGGAGTAGTGCTCGGTTTGATAGGTGGGGGTGGATCCATACTTACAGTGCCGGTGTTTGTGTATTTGTTTGCGGTGAATCCTGTTACGGCAACTGCCTATTCTTTATTTGTTGTTGGGGTTTCTGCCTTGGTGGGTGCCTTTCAGAATTTAAGAAAGGGATTGATTGATTTTAAGACTGCTATTGTTTTTGCCATCCCGGCTTTTATCGCAGTATATGTAACCAGAAGATATTTGGTTCCGGCGATACCGGAAAACTTATTTACTATTTGGGACTTTACGATAACAAAAGATATTGGGATTATGGTGTTTTTTGCCCTTCTAATGGCGGTGGCATCTTACTCGATGATCAAAAACAAACGGGCAGAGCCTGAAGATGGAACGCCATTAAAATATAATATTCCGTTAATTATTGTGGAAGGAGTGGTAATAGGAATTCTTACAGGACTTGTAGGAGCAGGCGGCGGATTCCTTATTATACCTGCACTTGTGCTTTTGGCTAAACTGCCAATGAAAAAAGCTGTAGCTACTTCCTTACTTATCATTGCTATTAAATCGTTGATAGGTTTTATAGGGGATGTTGAAAATCTGGAAATGGACTGGAATTTTTTATTGACATTTACTGTTTTATCTGTTTTAGGTATCTTTGCAGGAGTTTGGCTAAATCAGTTTATTGAGGGGAAAAAATTGAAAAAAGCCTTCGGCTGGTTTGTGTTGGTGATGGCGGTGTATATTTTGGTGAAGGAGTTTTGGGGTCTCTAAGTTGCTTTGCCCCGACGATGTTGGGGTTTGCAATGATTGATTTCTTCTCCGCCTTTGGCGTATCGCAATGACTGAAAGGTAAAATTAATTATAGAAATTATGAAGAACGACAATAACGGGATTCCCGCTTTCGCGGGAATAGAGCAGATTTATACGGGCTGTTTGGCGCAAGGTGCTTACTATATAGAAAGCAATGGCGAGGTAGCCATTATTGATCCTTTACGGGAGGTGCAGCCCTATATCGACAGGGCAGCAAAAGACAATGCCAAAATCAAATATATTTTTGAAACGCATTTTCATGCCGATTTCGTAAGCGGTCATGTGACCTTGTCCAAAAAAACAGGAGCAGCCATAGTCTATGGACCCACAGCAAATCCTTCTTTTGAAGCGATAATTGCAGAGGACGGTCAGGAGTTTAAGGTGGGCGAATTGACAATTGTCGCTTTGCATACCCCCGGACATACCATGGAAAGTACGACCTATTTGCTTAAAGACAAAACCGGAAAAGATATCGCGATTTTTAGCGGGGACACCCTCTTTTTAGGCGATGTGGGAAGGCCTGATCTTGCTCAGAAAGCAGCTTCTATGACGCAGGAAGATCTTGCGGGATTGCTCTATGAAAGTTTGCGCAGTAAGATAATGCCGCTTTCAGATGACGTGATTGTGTATCCCGCACATGGAGCGGGTTCCGCTTGCGGAAAGAATATGATGAAGGAAACGGTGGACACTTTGGGCAACCAGAAGAAGATGAATTATGCCTTGCGAGCAGACATGACCAAAGAAGAATTTGTTCAGGAAGTTACCGATGGGCTTCTGCCACCACCTTCTTATTTTCCGCTGAATGTAAAGATGAATAAGGAAGGCTATGAAGATATTGATGAGGTGCTGGAAAGAGGAACACAAGCCCTTTCGCCCGAAGCTTTTGAAACCGCTGCTAATGAAACCGGAGCGGTTGTGCTGGATGTGCGTCACCAAAACGATTTTGTAAAAAGCCACATCCCGCGTTCCATATTCATTGGAATTGATGGTGGTTTTGCTCCTTGGGTAGGAGCATTGATTGCTGACACCGAACAACCCATTTTACTGGTAGCTCCTAAAGGTCGGGAAGAAGAAACCATCACGAGACTTTCCCGTGTGGGGTTTGATAAAACCATTGGGTATTTAGATGGCGGTATAGATACCTGGATCGCTAGTGGTAAAGAAGTAGAAAGTATTACATCCATTTCCGCAGAGCAGTTTAAAAAAGACTTGGAGTCTAAAGAAATTCCTGTGTTTGATGTGCGAAAAGAAGGTGAATATGCCTCTTCTCATATCGCACAAGCACATTTAACCCCTTTGGATTTCTTAAATGACCATCTGGCAGAATTCCCTTCAGATAAAGATTTTTATGTGCATTGTGCCGGTGGCTACCGCAGTGTGATAGCCGCTTCCATTTTAAAAAGCAGGGGTATTCACAACCTGATTGACGTAGCAGGAGGTTTTGCAGATATCAAAAAAGCAGGGATTCCGGTTACAACTGAGGTTTGTCCATCTACTTTAAAATAATCCTTTATTCTATGGATGCTCAGTTGATACTGTGGATACTCGGTAGATACTATAGCATCTATAGCATCTATAGAATCAATAGTATCCATAGGATCAACAGTATCTATAGTATCAAGTGCTAGATACTCACAAAGAATTAAACTAAAAATCAACAATAACCTATGTCTTTTATATATGAACCCTGGCCCTGGTATATTGCCGGGCCCCTGATTGCTTTTGTTATGTTTTTCCTATTGTTATTAGGGAAAAACTTTGGAATGTCTGCTAATTTAAGTTCGTTTTGCGCTATGTGTGGTGCCGGAAGTAAAATCGACTTTTTTAAATTTGACTGGCGCAACCAGAAATGGAATCTTATCCTTGTTATAGGTGCAATAATCGGGGGGTATATTGCTGCACATCTGTTAACCCCGGACGCAGCGGTTGCCATCAATGAAAATACAGTCACCAAACTTCATTCCCTGGGATTTGATAGTGCCGGCAGTGCCTATCTGCCCACTGAGCTTTTTTCGAATGATGTATTCACCCAACCAAGCACTCTTTTGTTGCTTACAATAGGCGGACTACTGGTAGGTTTTGGTGCGCGTTATGCGGGTGGTTGTACATCGGGGCACGCCATTTCCGGATTGAGTGACTTTCAACTGCCTTCCCTGATTGCAGTTGTAGGATTTTTTATCGGCGGACTGGTTATGGTTCATTTCATTTTTCCAATACTTTTTTAATATGCGCTATGTCTCTTTTTTACTTACCGGAATTTTCTTTGGTATAGTCATGTTTAAATCGGAAGACGCTTCGTGGTTTCGCATCTATGAAATGTTTCAGTTTGATGCTTTTCATATGTACGGCATTATAGGTTCGGCACTTGTTGTGGGTGTTATTTTGGTGCAATTGATCAAGCGTGTTCCATTAAAATCTTTCGACGGAAAAGCCATTCATTTTTCCCCTAAAGACCGCAGTGTCGCGAGATACCTTTTTGGGGGTATTATATTCGGCTTAGGATGGGCACTGGCAGGTGCTTGTCCCGGTCCCATCTTTACGTTAATCGGTGCCGGCTTTTGGCCGATACTAATAGTGTTTGCAGGGGCTTTTTTAGGAACCTTATTATATGGCATTTTGCGGAAAAGATTGCCGCATT
>JBGTDF010000425.1:0-2088 GCA_041748455.1 Planktosalinus sp. | reverse complement strand
TTGTTTGATAATGGGTTGTCCGCTAAAGTTTTTACTTTTGTTCATAGTGATTTAGTTCTGCAAAACCAAATTACTAAAAAGCGGGAAATCCTATGTTGGAAATCCCGCTTTTAAAAAAAGTTTTATCGGACACTACTGATTAAATTATTAAGATATACAGTTATGCTTTTTAAAAAATTACTTTTTGTCTTTTGCTTTTTTGTTGTACAAGGTGCATTTTCCCAGGAAATCATAAAAACCATGTTTTATAATGTGTTTGATTATCCTGTGGCCCCTACTCCCAATAGGGCACAAATATTAGCTGAAATACTGGAGGATTACCAACCAGATATTTTTATGGTATGTGAAATTGTAACAGAAGCAGGAGCCGATGACATTTTAAACAATACACTGAATATTTTTTCCATAGACTATGAAAGGGCTCCCTTTGTTTCCAATCAATCCGGCGCCTCTGAACTACAACAGATGGTATATTTTAAATCCTCAAAATTTTCTTTGGAAACAAGTGAAGTTATTGTCACCACTGTCAGGGATATAAACAGATACCAACTAAAACTTCTAACGGAAGACCATCAAACCAATCCTGTTTTTCTGGATTTATATGTGGCTCATTTAAAGTCCAGTCCGGGTCCGGCAAACAGGCAATTACGTCTTGATATGGTCTTAGAATTTACAGCTACCTTCCCTGATCTGGATCCTGATTCTTATGTTATTTTTGCAGGCGATTTAAATCTTTATAATGCTACGGAACCTGCTTACCAGGAACTTTTAAATCCTGACAATCTCATAACATTTGCAGACCCTATAGACGCCCCGGGTGCCTGGCAGGATAATCCGGCCTTTGCTTATACTCATACCCAAAGCACTCGCTTAAGTAATGCAGGTTTTGGCGGTGGTGCCGGTGCCGGTGTAGATGACCGGTTTGATTTTATTCTAATTTCAGAAAATATGCTGAGTAATCCTGAAATGCTATATGTGGAAGACACTTATAAAGCCTTTGGCAACAATGGTAATTGTTTAAATAATCGTATCGATTCCCCTGACTGTGATGGCTTTTATGATCAGGAACTACGCAATCGTTTGTATTTAATGAGTGATCATTTGCCGGTGGTAATGGATTTACAAACAAATCAAACCTTTTTAAGTACTCCTAATTTTTCAAATGTGGAGCTCATAAAGTTTACAAGGGGCAACATTGCTTCTGATTATTTAACAGTTCAGGTAGATGCCAGCATTCGGGAACAAATTGCTTTTGAAGTTTATAATGTTTTGGGACAAAAAATAAAAACTATAACAAACAATAATTCATTAAATTACAATGTAGATGTTTCAGGATTTGCATCGGGCATGTATTATTTAGTTGCCAATCATTCTTCTAATAAAACCTATAAATTCTTGAAAAAATAATTGAGATTAGCCGTTATATTTGTTTGGGTATTTTTTGTTTTGGTTGGTGTCAATCAAGTCCATGGACAACACGATATAATAATATCTGCAGAGTTGGATACCAAAGAGCATATTCTGCAGATCAAACAGCAAATTACATACAATAACACCTCTTCAAAAACACTGGATACCATCTATTTTTTAGACTGGGCTAATAGTTTTTCTTCTAAAACCACTCCGCTGGCAGAACGTTTTACCTATAATTTTCAAAGTAATTTTCATTTTGAGAAAGACGAAAGAAGGGGAAGAACACTATTACATTCCATTTCAGATAATAAATATAGTACCCTTAATTGGCAAAGGGGCGATGAAGTAGATATAATTAAGGTGATTCCTGATCAGCCGATTGCTCCGGGTGAAAGTTACATTTTTAACCTTGTTTATGAAGTAAAATTGCCTAACGGAAGGTTTACAAGATTTGGTCATCATAGAAACGGGGATTATAACTTTCGCTATTGGTTTATAGCCCCTGCGGTATTTGATGGAAATTACTGGCAGGCATACAGCAATAAAAATCTCGATGATTTTTATATGCCCCCCTCCTCCTTTACCATTTCTTTAAAAACCCCTGAAGCATACCAATTGTTTTCTGATTTAAATACTATGGATGAATCCATTGCAAATGGTTTTAAAACTACAACA
>JBGTDF010000424.1:0-3696 GCA_041748455.1 Planktosalinus sp. | reverse complement strand
CGTGGCAGATTCTAGTGGCAAACCGGTTTCCTCTGCAACTATTTGCCCGGTAATTTCAAAAGATTTATTTTGTGAATATATAGTGGATGTGAGCAATAAAAACAGTAAAAATAACCCTATTCTCATGAAATTCTATTCTATTAACTAGTTCCGATTTTTAAAAAAGATTTAAAAATAGTTTAATTTATCAATAGAAGAACAGCGAAAGAGAAAAATACGTGTAAACACGTATTTTATTAAGACTTTTAAAGGAGTTACTTTTTTACTTCTTCCGGAAATAAATAGTAATAGGCACACCGGTAAAGTTAAACTTTTCGCGAAGCTGATTTTCTAAAAAACGTTTGTATGGATCTTTCACATATTGTGGCAAGTTGCAGAAAAATGCAAATGTCGGGTGTGGTGTAGGCAACTGCGTACAGTATTTTATTTTTACATATTTCCCCTTGTAAGCCGGCGGCGGAATGTGTTGCACAATATTTAGCATTACCTCGTTAAACTTACTGGTAGGTATCCGTCTGCTTCTACTTTCATATACTTCCACAGCGGTTTCTATAGCTTTAAAAATGCGTTGTTTATTTAAAACGGATATGAAAATAATAGGCACATCGGTGAATGGTTCGCACTGCTCCCGTATCAATTTTTCAAAGTTTTTGGCAGAATGAGTGTCCTTTTCCACTAAATCCCATTTGTTGACTAAAATTACGATTCCTTTATTGTTACGTTGTGCCAACCAAAATATATTTTGATCCTGTCCTTCAAAACCCCTTGTGGCATCTACTACCAGAATAACTACATCACAATGCTCAATGGCCCTGACACTTCGCATTACGGAATAAAATTCCAGATCATCCTTAACTTTGGCTTTTCGGCGGATTCCCGCGGTGTCGACCAAATTAAATTCAAATCCAAAACGATCGTATTTGGTGTCGATGGAATCCCTTGTCGTTCCGGCAACATCTGTAACGATATAACGATCTTCCCCTATAAGTGCATTGATAAATGAAGATTTACCTGCATTAGGTCTTCCCACTACGGCAAATCGAGGCAGTTCAGACTCTTCCTGATATTCTTTATCGGGCAATGCCTCCACCAGATCATCCAACAGTTCACCCGTTCCACTTCCATTGATACTTGCAATGGTATAAATTTTTTCAAAACCCAACGTGTAAAACTCGACAGCATTAGTAGCGCGCATGGCATTATCTACTTTATTCACTGCCAGGAAAACCGGCTTGCTGGTGCGGTGAAGTAATTTGGCGACCACTTCATCCATACCTGTTACCCCATCTTCCACATCGACCATAAAAATGATCGCATCTGCCTCTTCTATGGCAAGTTCTACCTGTTTATCAATTTCTGCTTCAAAAACATCATCACTTCCCCTCACATAACCACCGGTATCTATCAAGGAAAATTCTTTGCCGTTCCAGTCGCTTTTCCCATAATTCCTGTCACGGGTCACTCCACTAACCGCGTCAACAATCGCTTCGCGACGTTTGATCATTCGATTAAAAAAGGTGGATTTCCCTACATTTGGCCTTCCTACAATAGCAACAATATTTGACATGACTGTTTTTTAATTTTTTGCAAAGGTACGTGTTTTGTTCTTAGTTTTACAGTAACTAACTATTTTAGATGCTTCTATAAAAAACCATATGGAAATTGAAAAGCAAATACAGCTAAGACCCCGATTTGAAAAAATTGTTCCGAAATCAATCACAGCAATTACAAATCAGGCAAAAAGTTTAAGCCAAAGCTTAAAACCTGACTATATCCTCAACCATCTGGATGACCATATCTGGATTTACATGGGGAAAGCAAACAAAAAGACTTATTCTCCCCACCTGCATCTGGAATTGGAGGAACTTGAAAACGGAAATACTAAAGTTAAAGGTCTCTTCGGGCCAGAGCCCGGGCTCTGGACGATGTTTATGTTCCTGCATTTTGGTGTAGCAGGAATCTTTATCATTTTTGGGGTGATTGCATATTCTAACTGGTCTCTGGGCCAACCTTTCGGAATGCCCCTTGCCGTAATGTTATTAATGATTATTGCGTGGTTCAGTCTATATTTCACTGCACGCAGCAACCGAAAAAAAGGAATGCCGCAAGCGCGTGAACTGGAGAAAGTGATGGAAAAGTTATGGAAGTGAGAATTGGATGAAGGGAAAAATTACACCCATCTCTTTTAATCAACCTCTAATAACTAAGAATCGTATCCAAACCTCTTCAACTGCCTGGCATCACTGCGCCAGTTTTTATTGACTTTTACATACAATTCCAAATGCACTTGTTTACCGAAAAATTTCTCTAGGTCTTTTCGTGCTTCCACACCTACCCTTTTTAATGCTTCGCCTTTGTGACCAATGATGATTCCTTTTTGGGTATCGCGTTCCACCATAATAACGGACCGCATCCTAATGATGTTTTCTTCTTCAAAAAATTCTTCAGTATCCACCTCAACACTATATGGGATTTCCTTTTTGTAATGCATCAGGATTTTTTCACGAATGGTTTCATTGACAAAAAAGCGTTCGGGTTTATCGGTAAGCTGGTCTTTTGGATAAAAAGCAGGGGATTCCGGCAGCAATTCAATAATTCTGCTGAATACTTCTTTCACCTGAAAACCTTGTAATGCGGATATTGCAAAAATCTCTGCATTGGGCACTTTTTCTGCCCAAAGCTGTACTTGTTCTTCCAGTTGTTCCTGATTAGAGGTGTCAATTTTATTGAGTAGCAGTAAAACCGGTATTTTAAAATTGGTTATTTTGGCAAAGAATTCTTCGTCTTTTAATTCCTTTTCACCTATTTCCACCATATAAATTAACACATCAGCATCTTCAAATGCAGATTTCACAAAACCCATCATGGATTCCTGTAGCTGATAAGCAGGTTTGATGATTCCGGGAGTGTCGCTTAAAATCATTTGAAAGTCGTCGCCATTGACAATACCTAAAATGCGATGTCTTGTGGTTTGTGCTTTACTGGTAATGATGGAAAGTTTTTCGCCCACAAAAGCATTCATCAAAGTGGATTTACCCACATTGGGATTGCCAATGATGTTTACGAAACCGGCTTTGTGTTTTTGCATAATAAGAATTTCAACTGCAAAAGTACGGCTATTTTTCATTTAGGCTTACATCGAAGTTCAGCTTTGGCTTTAGCTAAAAACAAAATTTAAATATTCTTATAATTATATTAACTATTACTTCCGAAATAAACCGTTATTTTTATTTTTACAACAATCTAAACCATAACCATGTCCATTTTACCCGATTCTATAGAGCGCTATAGAAAATTTATAGGCTTTATGCTTAAATACTGGAACAGTGACCTTTTTAACGAAACTGCCCAAAATGCCGTTGAGGAAGAGGTGGCAGATAAAGAAACTGCCGGCACATACAACCAGACCCCTGAGGAATTAGTGGAAGACTTAAAAAAGATGGGGCCTACTTATATAAAACTAGGGCAGTTACTTTCCACCAGACCTGATCTTTTACCGGATGCCTATTTGCAGGCTTTGTCAAGTTTACAGGATGATGTGGACCCCATACCCTATGAAGAAGTGCATGCCATAGTGGAAGAGGAGATTGGCATTCGCATTTCCAAGGCTTTTGAGTCTTTTGATGAAGAACCACTTGCAAGTGCTTCCATTGGGCAGGTACATCGCGCTGTATTGCGTTCCGGAAAAGTGGTAGC
>JBGTDF010000423.1:0-2018 GCA_041748455.1 Planktosalinus sp. | reverse complement strand
CTCCCTAAAGGGTGGCGGAATAAATTTCGACCGCTTTGTCCCGGCTCCCGAAGTAAATACGGGACAGGCTCTAAAGGGTGTGGCGCTTCATCCCGTCCTGCTGCTCACGTACTTCTGCTCACGCAAAGGTGCTTACTTCTTGTTCCATAATTCCCGGCCCAAATACATCTTCTGAGTAAGTAAAAAGTTGTACACAGGGGTTGTATTGTCACCATTCAGGAAAATTACATAACCGTTTTTGGATTTAGGAAAAAATATTGCTAATGTACTGACTCCCGGGTCTTTTCCGGTATGCAACAAAGCGTATTCATCCTTGCTAAATCCTGTTAGAATTTCCCAACCTAAACCAAAATAATCATTGTCTCGCAGTTTAACCTGATGATGTTGCATTTCTTTGAATAAAGATTCTGACAATCCAGCACCATTCATAACATAAGAAATGAAGTTTCCGTAATCTTCTACAGTAGTTAACAAATTAGCAGCAGCATTGGCTTTGTAATATTTTTCTGTTGGAATGGCCTCCCCGGTTTCATTAAAATTTTGAGCATATCTTGATTCATCCATGGAAGCATCCCACCAAAATCTGGTATCCCTCATACCGGCAGGCAAAAAAACATATTCTTGGGCTAATTCTTCTATTGGACGTCCTAATTTATTCTCCATTGCTTTTCGCAAATATTCAAAACCTTCTCCTGAGTATTGATAGTTGTCACCGGGATCGAACTGGAAAGCCAATGTATTTGATTCGTTCATATACCGCCAGTTTGGAAATCCTGTTTGGTGTGTCAACACGAGTTTTGGGGTTAATTTTTTGTGCCTTTCATCGTGATTGATATCCGGGTCTATCCAGTAGGGATATAAGGGTTCGTTTAAATCTAGCAAGCCCTCATCAATTAGTTTCAAGGCTGTGATAGCCACTATGGGTTTGGTGAGAGAAGCCACCTTAAATATGGTATTGTATGGCGCCGTATTTTCCTTATCCAAGGTTCCATACACTTCCACTTTGATGAGTTTCCCGTTTTTCAGGACACCAAGCCCCAACGCGGGCACATGATTTTTTTTTAATAATTGTTCCATGGTATTCACGGGAATTTCTTCAAAATGAGGATCTTGATGGTCATAACTCAGTACCTCACTCAGCTTCCACGCTTCCTTTTCTTTAATCCATACGGATGTGAAGCGGGCAGTACTTGTCGCAACATCTGCCTTGCCTTCTTCCCGAAGATAAAAATGATGCACACCCGAATGTATGGCACCATAAAGCACCCCGTTCTCATACAAGGGGAACACAGTGAAAGTTTCCACATCCGGTTTACGAATAGGTTTACTATGAGGGTTTGCGCAAATGTATTTTTTTATGTTCTCAAAAAAAGTGGTTCTATCCTGAAACCCGCTTTGGTCGTGGTAGAATTTTAAATCGCGGCTGATATGGTTCTCTAAATACGCTATATCACATTGGTTAAAACCCCTTTCAAAAAAAAGGCTGTCCTGCTTTTTCATTTCCATAAAAAGTGGTGCATCTGATGCCAGTTGTGCTTGACAGTTTAGAATAAATACCATCAGGATAATTCCGTTTACTATACATTGTTTTGCCATGGGTATGTTTTTTTGGCAAAGATTGAAAACAGTTGATTTTAAACTTTAAAAACTTCCCGACAATAACCCGACAATTGACCGCCAAGCTTATACTATACTGAATTTCAAACGAATAAAAAGCGTGCCTTTTTGATCGATTTCATAAGCATTTCTCAGGATAATGAAAAAATTACTCAGCACCAATACTATCATTACAGGTATCATCAGCTTACTGCCAAATGGTAACCAGTTTTTCATAAAAGCCGTCAACATAAAAAGGATGAAAGAAGCAATGGTCCATACAATTTGGATGGTGACCAATTGCTTTGCCAACGGGTGATATTGTTTCTTGGCAGCCATTAGGAGATGTCTAGTCCTGAAATATGGCTACAGGTTAAAATTGATTTACGCTGTTAATTTATATACCATATTTGGTGTTCTAT
>JBGTDF010000422.1:0-5604 GCA_041748455.1 Planktosalinus sp. | reverse complement strand
TATGTGAAAGGTAACTGCAACATTGGCATTGCCGCCGCTTATCTCAGGTATCTTCAAGGTGAAATTAAAATTGGTGAACCCATCGGCAACCTCATCATCACAAACCTCAAAGGGAGTGGGTATATTGAAGGTAGGGAGGGGGTGAAACAATAAATCAAACTGTCCTATGGTGACACATCCTGTAAAATTATTTTCTAAACGAACAAAAATGGTTTCTGTTCCACCACTTGGGTAGTTTGCAGGATCTATAATTGGATTTATGTTTGCTTCTGCATCTTCTATAGTATTAAAATACTGGATATTCACATTCACCATACCATTAAGAATTTCATCATCCTTGGAGGTTAGATCAAATATCTCCACACCATCCTGATCGTCATCACATAAAAAATAATCAGTAATAGGATCAGCAATGTTTGGTGCAGGATTAACTATAAGGTCAAGTTCTACAATATCATAGCAATTAAAACTACTTTCTTCAATACGTGCAAAAACAGTCTGTGCATTGGGAACGGTATTAGTAAACGGGCTTATAAGTTGAAACCCAGGTGGTCCAAGCTCTGCTAAAGCCAAAGAAGAGAAATACATTACAGAAGTATCCGGCTGTCCATTGATGATTTGTGCGTCCCTGTCTGTTAACATAAACTCAGCAAACCCGTCATTGGGAAAGGTATCACAAACAATTATATCATCGGGGATACCGGCTATAGGTTTTGGGGCAAATTCAACAATAACCTCATCTGTTGCACTGCAGCCACTGGTATAAATTACCTCTAAACGGTAGGTTCCTGCTACGGTAACATCTAAAGTAGATTGGGTTTCACCGGGAATAATCACAAAATCCATTAAAATTTCATCATATACATACCATTGATAAAATACATCGAGTGAAGGAGGAATCCCAATAGTTAAGACATCTGTCTCACAACCGGCAGTTCCGTTTGCTATAGTCAAGTCATCCCCTAAATCCAGCCCAAGAAAAAAGCTTCCCCCTTCTATAAAAACTGCAGAATTAAAAGAACTGTCATTACGGTCAGCAATAACCAGTTTCATTCGGTACTGCGTGTTAGGGGTGACATAAGACCAAGCTTGCATCAGCACTGTGTGTCCGTTAAAATTGATAGGAGCTTGCACATTAGGAAGGCCAGAAGTCCCATAATATGTGCTGAAATAGTCAGGATTTGCCGAAGCACATCCCCCATTATGCGCATTGTCTCTAATAGTTGTTACTGAAATAGGTACTTCCCCGGGTGTATCAGGCACCAATGCCATATTTACTATTGCTCCTGTATCTTGATCTTCCAGAAAAAATGCAAAAGCATCCGAATAATCACATTGGAAAGTCCCATATTCATTAGAGGCAAACACAAAATTAAAACTTATAGAATCATTTAATGGTGTAAAATCAAACTCCATTATACTTGCATCATTATAGGAAGTAAGTCCGGGATCAATACCAAGTCCTTGAATATAGTTAAAAAGTTGTGGGTCTCCGGGCCAAGCACCTGCAGCCTGAGGGCTATTATTAGGTCCCGGGGCTTCCATAACGTTACCCGTCATAAGAATTAACCCATCTTCTATAGGAAAATTAGGATTAGTGTTTTCAAAATATCCTATACCGTTTAAACTTCCAAAATCGGTGCCGGTAGAGCTTGTAATATTCCCAACGATAGCGCAGGAATTATTGATAAGTACATCAGTGATTAATTCCTCGTGAGAATATGTTGTGACATCTACACTTATATAAGGTTGAGAGAAAATAGCAAAAGGAATTATAAACACTAATACGTGTAATAATTGTTTCATAATTTGGAGAAATGTTTTAAATAAAAGAGTACTATGTATATTTAACAATAACTTAAGATATATTTCTCAACATCTTAACAGGTTAAGTTGCCAAATATATTGAATTGCTCCCTTTTCTTTTCATAAATTTGCAAAAAATATAATCTGTATGGCCACTTTTAACATTAAAATCAATACCACATCAAATACAAATATTTTAAAATTTACTGCAAATCAATTTCTTACAAATTCTAAAAGTTATGAATTTAAGAATATTGACGAGGCAAAAGAGAGTAAACTTGCGCAACAACTTTTTTATCTTCCTTTTGTTAAAACGATTTATATAGCACAAAATTTCATCGCCATAGAAAAGTTTTCTATTGTGGAATGGACTGATGTTCAGGAAGAAATAGCCTTACAAATTGAAACCTACTTAAATAGTGGCGCCCAGGTAATCACTGAAATTTCTGAAAACAAAAAAATTCCCGTAACCATTTACGCAGAAAGTACCCCAAATCCCTCAGTAATAAAGTTTGTGGCAAATAAATCCCTTGTAGACGGAAATTTTGAATTTAAAAATATCGACGATGCAAAATATGCCCCTTTAGCACAGGCATTATTTCACTTTTCGTTTGTGAAAGAAGTCTTTATTAGCGCCAATTATGTATCTGTTTCCAAATTCAACATAGTGGAATGGGAAGAGGTTACCTTAGAAATAAGGGAATTTATCCGAAATTATTTAGAACAAGGAAAACCAATTTTAAATGACGAAATCCTTAATCAGGAGGATTCAACTAAGGAGGTAAGCGGTCAAGAAATTGAAAACTTAGATGAAATTTCGAAGGAAATAATCCATATTTTAAATGAATATGTAAGGCCGGCAGTGGAAAGTGATGGCGGAAATATTGCATTTCAATCGTATGATGAACAGAGCAAAATAGTAAAAGTACTCCTCCAAGGGGCTTGCAGTGGCTGTCCTTCTTCTACTTTTACCTTAAAAAATGGTATTGAAAACATGCTTCGCGAAATGCTCAACGATACATCTATCAAAGTGGAAGCTATAAACGGATAAAAAAAATTGCTTTACTTTTTAACACAATACTAATAAAAAACCATTTGCAATTGCTTATCTTTAATTCTAACCTAAAAAAACGAATCATGTCTGTATTAAAAGTAGTTGAAATTTTAGCAAATTCAAACAAAGGATGGGAAGATGCTGCGCAAAACGCAGTTTCACACGCTGCCCAAACTATTAAAAATATCAAATCTGTTTACATCAACGAGCAAAGTGCTGTCGTTAAAGATAATAAGATTACTGAGTATAGAGTGAATGCTAAAATTACTTTTGAAGTAAAGTAATTTAAAAAACAAAACTAATTTACCTATTCACGTCTTTAGAAAGCTGTGAATAGGTTTTTTTATACCTATTTCATTCATGAAAAACCCTTCTTTCCAAAATGAGCTGATTCACGAAAGCAGTCCTTATTTATTGCAACACGCATACAATCCGGTACATTGGAAACCATGGAACCCCGATACTTTATCCTTTGCCAAAAAAGAAAACAAACTTCTTTTAATAAGTATCGGGTATTCTGCCTGCCACTGGTGCCACGTAATGGAAAAGGAGTGTTTTGAGAATGAGGAGGTAGCAGAAATTATGAACAAGGGTTATATCAATATTAAAATTGACAGGGAAGAAAGGCCTGATGTGGATCAAATCTATATGAACGCCCTGCAACTCATGACAGGAAGTGGTGGGTGGCCTTTAAATATTGTCGCTCTCCCCGATGGACGACCGGTGTGGGGAGGCACTTATATTCCAAAGGAAAACTGGATAGAAAGTTTACAACAAATAGAGAACTTATACAAAACACAACCTAAGAAATTACTGGAATATGCCAATAAGCTTGAAAAAGGCATTAAATCCATGGATCTGATTACCTTAAATCAAAAGGAAGTTGATTTAAGCAATTTGGATTTAAACATACTTGTGTCCCAATGGGAAAAACAGTTGGATAAAGAAATGGGCGGTTCAAAGCGGGCTCCTAAATTCATGATGCCGGGTAACCTAAAGTTTTTAATGCGCTATGCATTTCAAACAAAAAACAAGGATATCGAAGTCTATGTGCAAACCACACTAACCAAAATGGCTTATGGCGGAATTTTTGACCACATAGAGGGTGGATTCTCCAGATATGCCGTGGATGAAAAATGGCATATCCCCCATTTTGAAAAGATGTTGTATGACAATGCTCAGTTAGTAAGTTTATATAGCGATGCTTACAGCTTATCAAAAAATGTTTTGTATAAAGAGATTGTTTATGAAACCCTGGCATTTATAAAAAGAGAGCTAACAGATAAGAATGGTGGATTTTACAGTGCCTTAGATGCAGACAGCCTAAATGAAGAGGATGTTTTAGAAGAGGGTGCCTATTATGTTTTCATGAAAAAAGAATTACAACTGCTTTTGGGCACTGACTTTACTCTATTTGCAGCATACTACAACATAAACCCTTATGGAAAATGGGAAAAGGATAATTATGTTTTGATTAGAAATACTTCAGATACCGAAATTGCCAAAGAATTTCAAATTTCTGAAGCGGAACTTTCCCAAAAGAAAAAGGTTTGGAAAGAAAAATTAAGGGAACACAGAAAATCAAAATCACCACCCAGACTGGATACCAAAATACTAACTTCCTGGAATGGATTGATGATTAAAGGATATGCAGATGCATACCGGGCTTTTCAAGAACAGGAATTTCTGGATGCAGCTTTAAAAAATGCCTCTTTTATAACAAAAAAGCAACTGCAAGGGGATGGCAAGTTATTTCGCAACTACACTAAGGGCAAAAGAAGTATTCCTGCATTTCTTGAAGATTATGCCTCCTTAACTGAAGGATTTATAGCCTTATATGAAGTTACATTGGATGAAAAATGGGTTATGCTTGCTAAAAAATTAATGGCCTACACATTCGCTCAATTTTGGGATGCAGCATCCGGAATGTTTTTCTTTACTTCTAACGAAAACGAAAAATTGATTACCCGCAATATAGAATACCGTGACAATGTTATTCCGGCTTCAAACTCGATAATAGCTAAAAACTTATTTTGGTTAGGACACTTTTTTGCAGATAAAAAATACCTGGATACTTCAAAACAAATGCTTAAAAATATACTTCCTGAAATGGATTCTTATCCTTCAGGATATTCTAATTGGCTGGAACTTTTATTGAATTACAATCATCCATTTTACGAAGTTGTAATTGTAGGTAAGGAATACATACAGAAAAGAAACGTGTTTTTTGGAAACTATATACCATATTTATTATTTGCAGGTTCTGCGGGCGACTCAAATTTACCTTTATTAATCAAGAAATTTGTAAATGGCAGCACAGTTATTTATGTTTGTAAAAATGGAAATTGCCAACTCCCCGTTACTATGGTAGAGGATGCATTAAATATACTAAAAAACTAAAAAAACTTTAATGGAACGTTTTAACTTTGAAGATATTAATAGCTATATAGAAAGATTTGGCACCCGATTTTTAGATTTTCTTCCCAACATAATCAGTGCGGTTTTACTTTTATTCATTGGGCTTTGGCTCATTAAAATGATTAAAAAGGTTATTGTAAAGATTTTCAACAGCAGGGATGTTGAACTAACTTTGCGTAATTTCTTATTGGGCATTATTGGTTGGATATTAAAGATATTACTTTTTATTACTGTCATATCCCAGTTAGGTGTTCAAACATCATCCTTTGTGGCTATGATAGCTGCCGCCGGTCTGGCCATAGGTTTAGCACTTCAGGGTTCTCTGG
>JBGTDF010000421.1:0-9192 GCA_041748455.1 Planktosalinus sp. | reverse complement strand
AATGAAAAGGGCAGCGGTTTTGGCCCTGGCCTCATTAGCAAAAGCGCCTGTTCCCGAACAGGTAAATATTGCTTATGGGGAAACAAAACTAAACTATGGTTATGATTATATAATCCCAAAACCTTCAGATCCTCGATTAATTACACATATACCACCTGCTGTGGCACGTGCCGCTATGGAAAGTGGTGTAGCAACTGAGCCGATTACAGACTGGCAAAAATATGAAGATGAACTTCGTGAAAGAATGGGTTCTGATAATAAGCTGGTGCGTTTACTGCATAGCAGGGCCAAAACAAGTCCTAAAAAAATTGTGTTTGCAGAAGCAGATCATCTCGATGTATTAAAAGCAGCACAAATCGTTTTTGAGGAAGGTATTGGAATTCCTGTTTTATTAGGTAAAAAAGAAATCATATTAGAGTTAATGCTCGAGATAGATTTTGACGATAAAATAGAAATTATTGACCCAAAGTCTGATGAGGAAGAAGAAAGACGCAATCTTTATGCAAAAGAATACTGGAACAAACGCAAAAGAAGCGGGGTAACTTATTTTGATGCCCAAAAGTTGATGCGTGAGCGCAACTATTTTGCGGCAATGATGGTAAATCTGGAACACGCAGACGCCTTGATAACGGGTTATTCAAGATCTTATCCAACTGTGGTACGTCCTATCTTAGAGGTGATAGGAAAAATGGAGAATGTGGATAAAGTTGCTGCTACAAATTTGATGATTACAAAAAGGGGGCCTATTTTCTTGTCTGACACTTCCATAAATATTGATCCTACTGCAAAAGAACTTGCAAAAATTGCCCAAATGACCGCATTTACTATGAAAATGTTCGGTATTACCCCGGTTATGGCAATGATATCTTATACTAATTTTGGGGCATCCAAACATGACAGGGCCAGGAAAGTTAAGGAAGCAGTTTCCATTCTCCACAGAATAAGCCCTGATTTAGTAGTAGACGGGGAATTACAAATGGATTTTGCGCTAAATATGGAAATGCATCAAAAGAACTTTCCATTTTCAAAATTAGCCGGAAAACAGGTAAATGCACTCATATTTCCAAGTTTGGATTCTGCAAACAGCAATTATAAATTACTAAAAGAATTGAACAATGCAGAATCTATTGGGCCTATCTTGCTGGGAATGAAAAAACCGGTACATGTATTACAACTAGGTGCAAGCGTAGATGAAATTGTTAACATGGCAGCGGTTGCCGTAATTGACGCACAGCAAAAACAAAAAATAAAAACGGTTAAAAAACCAAAAAAATAATCCGGACATCCCCTTAACTTTAGTATAGATTGAAATAACAATTGACAATAAATATGTTATATTTGGCGTTTTAACTTTTAGTTAACAATGATTACACATTTACAGGGAAGAGTAGTAGAAAAAACACCTACAAATGTTGTGTTGGATTGTAATGGAGTAGGTTATGAAATACACATATCCTTGAATACATTTTCAATACTTCCGCAGACTGATAATGTAAAATTGTTTACTCATTTATTGGTTAAAGAAGATTCACATACACTGTATGGTTTTGCAGAGCAATTTGAACGGGAAATATTTAGATTGTTAATTTCTGTTTCAGGTGTTGGTGCAAGTACAGCAAGGACCATGTTGTCTTCATTAACCCCAAATACTATTAAAGAAGCAATAGCATCCGGGGACGTGTCTGTAATTCAGTCTGTTAAAGGCATTGGAACAAAGACCGCACAACGGGTACTATTAGACTTAAAAGATAAAATAATAAAAGTGTATGCGATTGATGATGTTTTCTATACATCGAGCAATACTAACAAGGAAGAAGCGTTATCTGCATTGGAAACTTTAGGATTTTTAAGAAAACATGCAGAAAAAGTTTGTGATAAAATTTGTAAAGAAAATCCAGACGCCACAGTAGAGACTATTATAAAATTAGCTTTAAAAAATTTATAAAAATTGAGCACAAAAAATTATTTTTATAGAAATATTCGGGGAACCTATTTAACTTTAATTTTCAGTTTATGTATTGCGAGCTCTGCCAATGCGCAAGTGCCTGACCCCGAAGAGGATACTCAAATCATTCAAGACACTACAAGAACAGGACATTCCATGGGGCAAATGGTTTTACCAAACCCTCCAAGTATTCAGGATCTGTATACCTATGACCCCATCTCTAATTTATACATTTATAACCAGACTTTAGGATCCTTTAATATTTCCTATCCCTTAGTGCTCACGCCTCAGGAGTATCAGGATTTAATAATGAGAGAAGAAATGAAGCGCTATTTTAAAACAAAAATAGATGCTGCAGACGGAAGAAAAGAAGGTACAGAGGACGAGCAGAAAAACCTATTACCCAGCTTCTATGTAAATTCCAATTTCTTTGAAACTATTTTTGGCGGAAATGTGATTGAAGTTATTCCGCAAGGATCTGTGGAGATGGATTTAGGATTACTTTATACAAAACAGGATAACCCTTCTTTTTCACCCCGAAACAGATCTAACCTTACTTTTGATTTTAACCAGCGTATAAATTTAAGTTTAGTTGGAAAAGTTGGGGAACGTCTTCAAATTTTAGCAAACTATGACACTCAGTCTACCTTTGATTTTCAAAACCAGATAAAACTGGAATATACCCCTACAGAGGATGATATAATTCAAAAAATTGAAGTGGGTAATGTGAGCATGCCATTAAACAGCTCTTTAATTCAGGGAGCGCAGAGTCTTTTTGGTGTAAAGACAGAATTGCAATTTGGGAAAACCAGGGTAACCGGGGTGTTTTCAGAACAAAAATCGGAAACCAGAAGTGTAGTTGCAGAAGGCGGTGGTACCATTAATGAGTTTGATGTTTTTGCTTTAGAATATGATGAAGACAGGCACTTTTTCCTTGCACATTATTTTAGGGACAGATATGACCAGGCATTGGAACAATATCCTTTTATTAATTCCAACGTACAAATAACCAGAACAGAAATTTGGGTAACCAACTTGTCCAACACGACAGAGAATGTAAGAAATATTGTTGCATTACAAGATATAGGGGAAGCCGATCCATCCAATATTGGATTGAATTTTCCTCCGGGCGGTTTTATTAACAGACCTCCGGGATCTTTTCCTGACAATGCAAACAATGATTTTAATCCATTTGGAATTGGAGGCGGAGCTCAAAGTGTCCTTAACGAAAACATTAGAAATGTTTCCACAGTACAATCCGGTTTTGGCGGGGTTCAGGTTAGTGAAGGAAAGGATTATGTAACCCTTGAAAATGCACGCCGATTGCAACCTAATGAATACAATCTAAATTCGCAATTGGGATATATCTCCCTAAACCAAAGACTAAACAATGATGAAGTTTTAGGTATAGCATTTCAATTTACGGTCAATGGAAGGGTTTTTCAAGTAGGGGAATTTTCAAATGATGGTGTTGAAGCAACAGGTGAGGGTAATGAAAATACAGGGGTTGTAGTAGGGGAATCTCAAAACCTTGTTGTTAAATTACTTAAAAGTAACATCGTTAATGTTAACCAGCCAATCTGGGATTTGATGATGAAAAATATTTACAATCTGGATGCATTCCAATTAGAAAGGGATAATTTCAGATTAAACATATTGTATACAGATCCTTCCCCTTTAAATTATATTACTGCTGCTGAAGGAACACCCAACTTTCCTGCTGTACCGCTACCGGCAGATGTAGAACAAACCACACTTCTTAGGGTTTTTAATCTGGACAGATTAAATTACAATAACGACCCGCAAGAAGATGGGGATGGTTTCTTTGATTTTTTCCCCGGAATAACGGTAGATGCTCAAAATGGAAGGATCATATTTACTACTGTCGAACCGTTTGGGGAACATTTATTTAATAAATTAAGTAGTTCAACCGCGGCAGAAAATTATAACGTGCCTGCCACCTATAACGCTAACCAGAATAAATATGTATTCCGCTCCCTTTACCGCACGACTAAAACCGTTGCTGAACAACAGGATAGTGATAAAAATAAGTTTCAATTAAAAGGTAGTTATAAATCTACCGGTGCTGATGGTATTTCCATTGGTGCTTTTAATGTACCTCAAGGTTCTGTAACAGTTACCGCCGGTGGTAGATTATTAGTTGAAGGGGTTGATTATACAGTAAATTATCAATTGGGGAGAGTACAAATTTTAGATCAGGCATTATTAAACTCAAATACCCCTATAAACATTACTACAGAAAACAATGCGGTATTTGGTCAGCAAACAAAGCGATTCACAGGTTTAAATGTAGAACATCAGTTTAATGAGAACTTTATGATAGGGGGTACTTATTTGAACCTAAATGAAAGACCATTAACACAAAAAACAAACTTTTCGACCGAACCCATAAACAACACTATTTTTGGTCTTAATGCAAATTATTCCACACAAGTTCCTTTTTTAACAAGGCTGGTAAATAGGTTGCCCAACATTGATACAGATGTTGAATCTAATCTGTCTCTGAGAGGGGAGTTTGCTTATTTGATGCCCGGCTCGCCAAAAGTTGCAGATTTTGATGGAAAAACGACCGTTTATGTTGATGATTTTGAAGGCTCCCAAACCTTTCTGGATATAAAAGCACCATTATCCTGGGCACTGGCAAGTACTCCTATTGGTTTAGGTGGAGAGCTGGAGAACAACAATCCTGCATACAATTACAACAGGGCAAAACTTGCCTGGTATACTATTGACCCGATTTTTTATAGTTCCCAGCGACCTTCAGGAATCACAGACGACGACTTGTCTTCTTTCGCTACACGACGTCTTTTTATCAATGAAATTTTCCCCGATACAGATATTGTTCAAGGACAAACACAGGCTATATTTTCATTGGATCTATCCTATTTCCCCGGAGAAAGAGGGCCTTACAATTTTAATCCCATAACCGGTGGTACAAATACACTACCCGATCCGGCATCCAGATTTGGTGGAATAACACGAGCTATTACCACTACAGACTTTGAAAAGTCAAATGTGGAATACATTCAGTTTTGGGTATTGGATCCATTTATTTATGATGAAAATGCGGGTAGTAATGGTGGAACTTTAAGCCTTAACCTTGGGAATATTTCCGAGGATATACTTAAAACCGGTAGAAAGCAATATGAAAATGGATTGCCCCGGGATGGAGGCACTGAAGGAACTATTCCTACTATTTATGGAAAAGTACCTGTTAATCAGTCTTTAGTTTATGCATTTGACACAGAAGGTCAGGAAAGAACCAATCAGGATTTAGGTCTTAACGGTGCAAGTGATGCTGAAGAAGCAGCTCTTTTTCCTTTATTCGGAGGTTTACCGGATCCTGCAGGGGATAACTATACTTATTTCTTACAAGCAGAGGGGGATATTGTTACCAGATATAAAAATTATAACGGAACGCAAGGAAATTCTCCTGTAGAGGTTACTAACACAAATCGTGGCTCTACAACACTTCCTGATGTGGAAGACTACAACCGGGATAATACTATGAACACGGTGAACAGTTATTTTGAGTATGAAATCAACTTATTCCCGGGGATGAATATCGATAACAACCCTTTTATCACTGACGTAAAAGAACTGGAAGTAAATACACAAAATAACCAGACCCAAGCTGTAAGATGGGTACAGTTTAAGGTGCCAATAAGCAGGCCCACCAGAGCTGTAAATGGTATTTCAGACTTTAGATCCATACGTTTTATGCGTATGTATCTGACAGATTTTGAACAAGATATTACCTTCCGTTTTGGAACGTTGGATTTGGTTAGAGGAGATTACAGAAGATTTACCCAAAGCTTAAATCCTTCAGGAGTCTTACCTGAAAACAGTAATACTTCTTTTGAAGTAGAGTCTGTAAGTATAGAAGAAAATGCAAGCAGGCAACCTATACCTTATGTGCTGCCTCCGGGTGTAATAAGGGAAGAACTTATCAATAACAATTCAAATATTCGTCAAAATGAGCAATCCCTTGCGTTGCGTGTATGCGGATTAGAGGCCGAAGATGCAAGGGCGGTTTACAAAAATTACAACATAGATATGCGCCAGTATAAAAACCTGGAGATGTTTATTCATGCCGAGTCCCTTTTAAATCAAATACCTCTTAATAATGGTGATTTAGTTGCTTTTATCAGAATGGGTAATGATTTAACACAAAACTATTACGAGATAGAAATTCCATTAAACCCCACAGCTTTTGGCGCGACAACCCCCGAAGAAATCTGGCCTATTGAAAACAGGTTGAATTTACCATTGGCATTGTTGCAGGAAGTTAAATCTAGGGTATTGTCCAATCCCGGCGAGTTTAATCTTTCTGAAGTGAATTTCTTTGATGAAGCAGATTTGATGAGTGGTACTTCAGGACCTGAAAATGATATGCGAATAGGTATTAGAGGAAATCCAAGTTTTGGTGCTGTGAGAACAATTATGATAGGATTAAAGAATGGAACAAATTCTGATGTATGCGGGGAAGTGTGGTTTAATGAACTTCGTCTTTCAGAATTAAAAAATCAAGGAGGTTGGGCAGCAGTTGCCAGTATGGATACCAATCTTGCAGACTTTGCCACTATTAGCGCAACAGGTAGAAAAAGCACTGTTGGTTTTGGTTCTATAGAGCAGGGGCCTAATGAAAGAAGTTTGGAAGATATGCAACAATATGATGTTGTGACAAATATTAATGTTGGACAATTGCTTCCAAAAAATTGGGGAATCCAAATTCCATTTAATTATGCACGTGGTGAAGAATTGATCACCCCGCTTTATGACCCTGAATTTCAAGATATTGAACTAGACACAAGATTAAACAATACAGCAGATGCTGCTGAACGTCAACAAATAGAAGAACAATCTGTAGATTATACAAAAAGACAAAGTATTAATTTTATTGGTGTACGAAAAGATCGTACCGGTGAAGGCAAACCGCAACCCTATGATATAGAAAACTTCACATTTTCTTATTCTTACAATCAAGTGGACCACAATAGCTTTGAAGTGGAGGAAGCCCTGGAACAAAACGTTAGGGTGGGTGCTACATATGACTTTAGTTTTACACCTAAACCCGTTGAACCTTTTAAAAATAACGATTCAATTTTTAGAAGCAGTTATTGGCAGTTGCTGAAAGACTTTGATTTTAATTACCTACCAACAAATATTTCTGCAAGCTCGAGTATTTTAAGACAATATAATGAACAAAAATTCAGGGAAATCAACCTTCTCCCCGGAAATATTGGCTTGCCAACATTATATCAGCGCAATTTCTTATTTGACTGGCAATATACCATTAACCATAATCTTACAAAATCCCTGCGGTTTAATTTCAATTCTTCAAACAATAGAATTGTAAATAATTTTATAGATGATAACGGTATTGTAAATAATGAAATTGGCATTTGGGACGGATTTTTTGATGTAGGCGTGCCCAATCAGCATTTTCAAACACTACAGGTGAATTATGATTTGCCTTTTAATAAGATTCCATTTTTAAGATTTATCAGGTCCACCTATGCATATACCGGAAATTTCCAATGGCAAAAAGGAAGTGATCTTTTCAGAAATTTGGAGGTCGAGCTAAGTGATGGAACAACAGGGGTTTTTGATTTAGGAAATTCCATTCAGAATTCCAACACGCATACGATCAATTCTACCTTAGACATGAATAATTTTTACCGTTATATAGGTTTTAACAAAATAAGGCCTTCAACACAAACTTCGAGAGGTGGTGCAGGAGATGATTCTGGTGGTCCGGGCGGTAGACAAGATGGCATTAAATTGCAGGATACTGAGGCGAAAGACGGAAGCTCTTCTATTGTCGGAAGGGATGCCGGGACAGGTGGTTCAACCACGGCCGGGGCAGCCGGAGCAGCATCCTTGAGTACAGGGGACAAAGCTTATAATACACTGGTAGGCATTTTAACTTCGGTAAAAAGAATTCAATTAAATTATCAGGAAAACAATGGTATTTTTCTTCCCGGATATACCCGCTCTGTAGGATTTGTGGGGACATTAAAACCCACAACCGCATTTACTTTTGGAGGACAAGGGGAAGTGAGGGAACTTGCCGCAAGAAACGGTTGGTTGACATTGTATCCTGAATTTAATGAGCAATATACAGAAGTGGAAAGTCAGCAACTGGATTACCAAACCAATATTGAACTGTTGCCGGATTTAAAAATAGATTTAACCGGGAACAGGTTATATTCAGAATCCTTTGCTGAAAACTATATTATTAATGATGGGCAATATCGTTCCTTGACCCCTATTACTTTCGGAAACTTTAATATATCCACCATTTTGATCAAAACTGCTTTTGCAAGCAGTGATGAGTTATTTTCCGAAACTTTTGAAGACTTTAGGGCAAACAGGCTCGTGATTGCAGATCGACTGGCAGAAGAATTTTACGGCTCCACAACTTTTGAGAGGGATGCAGATGGATTTCCTGTAGGTTTTGGAAAGACCAATCAGTCTGTATTATTACCTGCATTTTTATCTGCTTATGAGGGTAGCGATCCCGGAAAAGTGAAAAAAGGAATTCTTAGGGATTTTCCATTACCCAACTGGGATATACGTTATACAGGCCTTATGAAATTACCTTGGTTTAAGAAAAATTTCAAACGTTTTTCTGTACAACATGGGTATAGGGCAGGATATACGGTAAATCAATTTCAAACCAATCTGGATTATGACAGAAACAATCCTACTGCTGTAGATCAGGGAGGGAATTTTAAAAACAAAGATATAATCTCTAATGTGAATTTAATAGAGCAATTCAGTCCATTGGCTAAAGTGGATTTTGAAATGCAAAATTCCATAAGAATTCTTGCAGAACTTAGAAAAGACCGTGCACTTTCGTTAAGTTTTGCAAATAATTTACTAACCGAGATTCAAGGAATGGAATATATTGTGGGTCTGGGTTACCGCATAAAAGATTTGAGGATTGGTACCAATTTTGGTGGAAACCAACAGGTGCTTAGAAGTGACTTGAACTTTAAATTAGATTTGTCACTTAGGGATAATAAAACGATTATCAGATACCTTGATATCCAGAACAATCAAGTTACCGCCGGTCAAACCATTTACGGGATTAATTTTGTGGCAGATTATGCGTTAAGTAAAAACTTAACAGCGTTATTCTATTATGACCATACTTTTTCAGAATATGCAATATCCACAGCATTCCCTCAAACAACAATTAGAAGTGGTTTTACACTGCG
>JBGTDF010000420.1:0-4248 GCA_041748455.1 Planktosalinus sp. | reverse complement strand
GGTAGAGTAGTTCCTATTCCTACTTGAGAATTAGATATATTTGTAAAAAAAATAAATATACCAAAAGCTATAAGTAGGTTAAGAGTAATTATTTTCATAACTTTTTTTGATTTGGGAATGTAAATGTATTATTAAAAAAATTTAATTTCCAAAAAAAACAAGTTAAATGGCATATATTTTCGATAAAGTGTGTATATAAGTAAGAAAAATCTTATTAAATGTTAAATTTTTATTGTTTTCAATTCTATAGAAATGGTTTTTAACGAATTAAGTCCTTTTGGTTCTATTAAAAATCAACCGGTTTTTTTGGAAGAATTAGCTTCATTTAAAATTCAATTAGATATTAAAAGAGAAGATTTAATTCATCCGGAAATATCCGGAAACAAGTTTCGGAAATTAAAATATAATCTACTAGAGGCCAAAAATTCAAATCATAACTCTTTACTTACTTTTGGAGGGGCATATTCAAATCATATAGCAGCAACTGCGGCTGCGGGTAATAATTTCGGTTTTAAAACCATAGGAATTATAAGAGGGGAAGAATTGGCAACTACAAAAGAGCTAAATAGCACGCTCACCTATGCTCAATCGCAAGGAATGCAACTACATTTTATTTCCAGGGAAGCCTATAATGAGAAGGAAACCCATGCGTTTTTAGAAAAGTTAGTAAATGATTTTGGGGATTTTTACCTTTTGCCGGAAGGCGGAACAAACAACCTTGCCGTTAAAGGTTGTGAGGAAATTTTAACCTCTCGCGACACTAATTATGAGTATATATGCGTTTCTGTTGGAACAGGGGGCACTATGGCCGGAATTATTAACGCTTCCACTGAAAACCAAAAAATTATAGGATTTTCCGCTTTAAAGGGTGACTTTTTAAAGGAAGATGTTGCACAATGGGTATCCAAAGATAATTGGCAAATTACCGATGATTATTGTTTTGGGGGTTATGCAAAAGTAAACGCGGTATTGATAGATTTTATAAATAATTTTAAAAAAGCCACATCGATTTCATTAGATCCAATATACACAGGAAAGATGCTTTATGGTATCACACAGATGGTCAAGGAAGGGAAAATTCCAAAAAATTCCCGTATTTTAGCCATCCATACGGGAGGTTTACAAGGCATCCCGGGAATGAACATAACTTTAAAAAATAAAAATTTACCCCTTATTACTGTTTAATATGAGAATACTAACTCTCCTCTTATTACTGATTTCCCTGTTTATTATTACTTCTTGTGGCTCCAAAAAGAGAACTCCAAAAAAAATCGTAGATAAAAGGGAAGTAATTAGAAAAATTCCTAAAGAGACTACTAAAGAACCGATAATAATTGTTAAGGAAACACCCAAAACTGTAGTCGCAGAACCAGCTCCAAATGCATCTTACGCAGAAGTAGTTGCCACTTACATAGCAAATTATAAGGAAATTGCCAAAGAAGAAATGTTACAATATGGTATACCCGCCAGTATAAAAATTGCACAGGGTATTCTGGAATCGGGTGCAGGGAGAGGTGATTTATCAAGAAGATCAAACAATCATTTTGGCATTAAATGCCATACCGGATGGACAGGGGATAAAGTACATCACGATGATGATGAACTTCAGGAATGTTTTAGAAAATACAACGACCCAAAATATTCTTTTAGGGACCACTCTCTGTTTTTAACAACACGGCCACGATATGGTGATTTGTTCAAGTTAAAAAAAGACGATTATAAAGGTTGGGCAACAGGTTTAAGAAAAGCCGGTTATGCCACAGACCCAAAATATCCGGAAAAATTAATTGGTATCATAGAGCGTTACGAACTTTACAAATTAGATAATGAAGTGCTGGGTAATGAGGTGAATATGGCTAATCCTGATACTTCTAAAGTAAACACTTATACCGTAAAACAGGGAGATACGCTTTATGCGATAGGACGACGTTTTAACGTTCCTGTGGAAACCCTTATGCAGTATAACGGATTGCTTTCCAACGAAATAAGTATTGGTCAGGTGCTTTATTTACATCCCAAAAATTAATTTCCAAATAGAATGATATACAAAAGGAGCAGTGCTTTATTTGCTGAAGCCGAAAAAGTAATTCCGGGTGGTGTGAACTCACCGGTCAGGGCTTTTGGAGCTGTAGGTGGAACACCCATTTTTGTCGAAAGTGCCAAAGGCGCTTATCTTTACGACGCAGATGGAAATGTTCTTATTGATTACATAAATTCCTGGGGGCCGATGATTCTGGGACACGCTTATGAACCTGTAGTTAATGCAGTTATAGAAAAAGCAAAAAAAGGAACCTCCTTTGGCATGCCTACGGAAATTGAGACCCAGATTGCTGCCCTTGCCATTAAAATGGTTCCCAATATTGACAAAATTAGATTTGTTAATAGTGGTACCGAAGCTTGTATGAGTGCTGTAAGACTCGCCAGGGGATTTACCGGAAAAGATAAAATCATCAAGTTTGCAGGTTGCTATCATGGCCATAGCGACTCTTTTTTAATCCAGGCCGGCAGTGGTGCTGTTACTTTTGGTTCGCCCAATAGCCCGGGTGTAACCAGAGGAACCGCCAAAGATACATTGCTTGCAAATTACAATGATTTAGAGAGCGTTGAGCAATTGTTAATTGCAAATAATAAGGAAATTGCCTGTATTATTATTGAGCCTGTACCCGGAAATATGGGATGTATTCCTCCTAAGGATGGATTTTTAGAAGGTCTTCGGAAACTTTGCGATGGCCATAATGTGTTACTTATATTTGACGAGGTGATGACCGGTTTCCGGTTGGCAAAGGGAGGTGTGCAGGAACTTTTTGGTATTAATGTAGATATAGTGTGTTTTGGGAAAGTAATTGGCGGGGGACTCCCGGTAGGAGCTTTTGCTGCACGGGAGGAAATTATGAATTATCTGGCCCCCATTGGTCCGGTGTATCAGGCAGGTACCTTAAGCGGAAATCCGTTAGCCATGGCAGCAGGATTTGCTATGTTGACCGAATTAGATAAGAACCCATCCATTTACAAATCTCTGGAAGAAAAGACAGCTTACCTTCATAAAGGGATTAGTGAAGTACTTATTAGTAATAACATAGTGCACACTATTAACCGTTTAGGATCGATGATATCTGTGCATTTTTCAGAAGAAGAAGTGGTGGACTTTGCCTCTGCAGCCAATGCTAACAATGCTACATTCAAAAAGTTTTTTCACGGTATGTTAAACGAAGGTATTTACATTGCCCCAAGTGCATTTGAAACCTGGTTTCTAACAGATGCTTTGACCTATGCAGATTTAGATAAGACGATTCAGGCTTGTGATAGAGTTGCAAAAACATTATAGAAAAATAGGGGTATAAAAAAAAGGAGCAAATTTGCTCCTTTTTAGTTTAGTTTCAGTAATAAAATTATTGTTTCATTTCTTTATACTTATTGTACTGCTCAGGTGTTAGAGTAGCTTTAAGATCTTTATCAAAGGCAGCATCAATTTGAGCTTTAGCTTGTGCAACGTCAGCATTATTTAAATCTTTTCCTTTCACCTGTTTTGCATAGCCTGATTCTTTAGCTACGAATACTCTAAATAGCGTTCTTTGCTGATCACCAGTTAACTGCACTGCATCATTTAATTTTGCTACTTGCATCTTTGCAACATCTTCAACACGCTCTTGTGCTACTATTGATTGTGTGCTAAAAAGCAATGCCATTGCAAAAAATCCTAATGTAATTAATTTTTTCATTTGATTTGGTTTAATTAATAACTACTAAAATAGTAATTTATATTTACATATATTACAATAATTAAGCCAAAAACAGAACTTTGTTTATAAAGTTCTGTTTCAGAGCTTTAAATGAAAATTTTTTATTGTTTGTTCTTTTGATATTTTGCACCTCTATTTCCTTTGTGTTTAGATTTGTTTTCCATCCATTGGGCATATTGTGCATCTGTTAAAATGGCTTTCATTTGCTCTTTATATTGGTTCTTTTCCGCATCTGATTTTTTCATACCATCTCTTTTAGCGGTTTGGCCAGTCGCTTCCATTTTAGCTTTTCTTTCATTTGCTTTTTGAAGATGAATAGCTTGCACTCTTTGTTTTTGAGTATCTGTAAGTGTTAATTCAGCGGCCATTTTATTGGTTCTTTTTTCGGCCATTTGCTCAGGTGTCCAATTTTGTTTTGCTTTATCAGTTCTTTTTTCTTGTGCATATCCTATTGTGGTTGCAAGGATTACTACTAACATGATTAACTTTTTCATAATAATTATAATTT
>JBGTDF010000419.1:0-3112 GCA_041748455.1 Planktosalinus sp. | reverse complement strand
TGCTGCTGCAATTTACGGCTCTTATGAACTGGCAGGATTTTATGGTGTGGCACTTGCTGCATCAGCTATGATGGCTACCACCGGGATGCAGTTAGCTATTGATGCTTTTGGTCCTATTGCAGATAATGCAGGTGGAATAGCAGAAATGAGTGATCTACCAAAAGAAGTGAGAACACGCACCGATATTTTAGATTCTGTAGGGAACACCACAGCAGCAACCGGAAAAGGTTTTGCTATTGCTTCTGCAGCACTTACTGCGTTAGCTCTTTTTGCTGCTTATGTAACTTTTACCGGCATCAACGGTATCAATATTTTTAAAGCAGATGTACTTGCGATGTTATTTGTGGGAGGAATGATTCCCGTGATTTTCTCCGCTTTGGCTATGCAATCGGTAGGGAAAGCAGCTATGGAAATGGTACATGAAGTACGTCGTCAGTTTAGGGAAATCCCCGGAATTATGGAAGGAACCGCTACTCCCGAATATGCAAAGTGTGTGGCGATTTCCACCAATGCCGCATTAAAAGAGATGTTATTACCCGGACTTATCACTATAATCTTCCCAATTCTAATCGGGTTTATTTTTGGTGCTGAACCTCTTGGTGGATATATGGCAGGTGTTTGTGTGAGTGGTGTGATGTGGGCCATATTTCAAAACAATGCAGGTGGTGCCTGGGATAATGCCAAGAAATCATTTGAAGCAGGTGTTGAAATTGACGGACAGATGAGTTATAAAGGAAGTGACGCACATAAAGCTGCGGTTACCGGAGATACCGTTGGGGATCCATTTAAAGATACCTCAGGACCATCGATGAATATCCTTATAAAACTAACTTGTTTAATAGGACTCGTAATTGCACCGGTTCTTGGTAACCACTCTGCAGACACTACTATAGAAAGTACTAATACAACAACAGAAACTTATGTTATTTCTGAAGATGGTACATCCGTTCAGTTAACCGAAGAGCAAGCAAGGGAAGCGATTAGAACGGCACCTGTATCCAAACGTATTTTTGTGGAAATGTCCATTGTTGAAGATGTAGCCACTGCAAAAGTAACTACTATCTCAACCGTTAACGGTGAAAATGTAGAAGAAGATTTTGAGTTTACAGGTCCGGAAGAAGACGTAAGAAGACGCATTGAGTTGCTAAAGAATTAATAAAATATGTATATGTGATAAAAAAAATCCCTGTCTTTTGGCAGGGATTTTTTTTTAATTACTACCTTTAGTTTATGCCAATAAATTATGAAGACATAACCACTCTGGGAATTGCTTTTGGATTGGGGCTTTTAGTGGGTCTTCAAAGGCAAAGTACCAGGAATAAGCTTGCAGGTGTAAGGACTTTTACCCTCATTGCTATATTTGGTGTAATTTCCGGGTTTTTGACAAGGGACCTGGAAAATCCATTTATACTTCCTGTTTTTGGAATCTGTATTGCCTCATTAATGTTAGGAGGTAACTTTTTAAGCAAGAAAAACGGGGAAACAGATATTGGTCAAACTACTGAGGTAGCGGCATTATTGATGTTTGCCATAGGCGCTTACCTCGTTATGGGCGATAGGGTTATAGGTGTTGTTGTAGGAGGCTCCATGGCCATATTGCTTTATGTAAAAGAAAGTTTGCACGGGTTAATTAAAAAATTACAGGATAAAGACCTTTCTGCTATCATGACCTTTGCAGGAATTTCCCTAATCATACTTCCCATATTACCTGACGAAACTTTTGGACCCTTGGATGTTTTAAATCCAAGAAATATTTGGTTAATGGTAACCCTTATTGTGGGTATAAGCGTGGTGGGTTATTTTATTTATAAGATAGTGGGCAAAAATGCGGGATTGATTTCCAACGCTATTTTAGGGGGTTTAATAAGCAGTACCGCAACCACGGTGAGTTATGCCCGAAAAACAAAAGAAAGCAAAGACATTGATAAATTAGCGGCTTTCATTATCACAGGTGCTTCAGCAGTGGCATTGATAAGAATCATTGTTGAAATTGGAATTATTATTCCGGATAAACTTCCGCAGATGATTTTCCCGTTGGCAGTGGAGTTTGGGGTATTGTTGCTTTTGTGTGTTTTACTTTTTTATTTTATCCAAAAGGAGGATCAAGACGATACTATGCCCGAACCAAAAAATCCGGCCCAATTTAAGAGTGCCCTTATATTTGGGTTACTTTACGGATTGATACTTTTAGGAGTGGCTTTTGTAAATGAAGAAATGGGAACAGAAGCTATGTATATCGTGGCGATATTAAGCGGTCTGACTGATGTGGATGCTATTACACTTTCTTTATCCCAAATAATGAAAAACGGAAGTATGGAAGTAGATCGCGGCTGGCGATTGATTCTTTTAGCATCGCTTTCCAATTTATTTTTTAAAGGAGTACTTGCGGTAGTTTTAGGTACAAAAGTCCTGGCTAAATGGGTGTCAATACTCTTTGGGATTGCAATTGCAGCGGGATTGTTGATTATCTGGCTTTGGCCTTAAGAAAAATATTAGAATAACCCATGAATTTCTGCGTCAATGCGGTTGATGACGCTTCCCAGATCTTCCGGATTGTCCACAAAGTTGAGGTTATCCACATCAATAATGAGTAATTTTCCTTTTTGATAGTTGTGGACCCATGCTTCGTAGCGTTCGTTCAAACGGCTTAAGTAGTCAATACTGATGCTGTTTTCATATTCCCGGCCCCTTTTATGGATTTGTGCCACAAGATTGGGGATGGAACTTCTCAGATAAATTATCAGATCAGGACATTCGGTTACTTCTTCCATCAAATCAAACAAGGACTTGTAATTTTCAAAATCCCGGTTGGTCATCAAGCCCATCGCGTGCAGGTTTGGCGCAAAAATATAGGCATCTTCATAAATGGTCCTGTCCTGGATCACATTTTTTCCCTTTTTGTGAATATCCAGAATTTGACGAAACCTGCTGTTTAAAAAGTAAATCTGCAAATTGAAAGACCAGCGTTCCATCTGGTTGTAAAAATCATCTAAATAAGGGTTGTCCTCCACTTCTTCATAATGGGGTTGCCATTTATAATGTTTAGATAAGAGACGTGTGAGTGTAGTCTTTCCCGAACCAATGTTTCCTGCTATTGCAACGTGCATAAATC